>PUOA01000189.1 GCA_003551925.1 Paracoccaceae bacterium | reverse complement strand
GGTGCGGTGTCAGCACCACGCCCAGCAGATTGTGTTTCAGGACTATGTCGACGCGGTTGCCGATGCTGAGGCCCGGGTCGAACGGCTGACTGGCCAGATCGCTGACCTGCTGCCAGACTGGTCTCTGGCACCGGTGGTCGAGGCTGTTCAGGCGATGCGCGGGGTTGCATTCATCGTCGCAGTGACCGTGGTGGCCGAGGTCGGGGATTTCCAGCGTTTCGACAATCCGCGTCAGCTGATGGCCTATCTTGGCCTGACGCCCTCCGAACATTCCCCCGTGCCCCCGTGCTATCCTGCATATGGTCTCTCCCCCATTCTTGAGGCTCGGCAGCGGCCCATCCGGCGCAACCCTCGAATGCAGAATGCCGCGGGAGAGACCACCGAACCAGTCAGCTCAGGACGCGATCATGTGGTCTAATGGGACTTCAAAACGGCTAGAATGTGCCGGGCAGGCCGGCACCACGCTCTCGCTCAAGGCGCAGTCGCCACCCTCAGCAGATTTTCCAGCTTCGCCGCTCATTCCCCACGCCCAAGACAGCGGCTTCTAAACGCTTCCTCGATGTTGTGCGAATGCTGAGATGCTGAGGATCGCAGGGGTTTCCGGGAGACTTTCCGGGGATTTTGTGTCCGGTTCCGGGGTCTAGCCTCTGAATGCTTCCGGTTCTTTCACACACTAAGCGCGCGTGATACGACACAATCTTATGTTTTTTTTCAGCGAGTTGAATGGCGCGCCCGGGAAGATTCGAACTCCCGACCCCCAGATTCGTAGTCTGGTGCTCTATCCAGCTGAGCTACGGGCGCGCTGTGGGGGTGCGATATCGCCCTGCTGCGGGGTTTGCAAGGGGGGGCACGCAAATTTGGCGCGGTTGAGTGTGGGTCAGCCGCCCACGGGCAAGGAGATCCGGAATTCGGTGCCGTGCTCGTCGCTGCGGTGCAATTCGAGCGTGCCGCCATGTCCGCGGACCAGTTCCGCCGCGATGGCCAGGCCCAGCCCGACGCCGCCCTTGCGCACGCCGCCCTGAAACGCGGTGAACAGATGCGTGCGCGCCTTCTCGGGCAGGCCGGGGCCGGTGTCGCCGACGCCGATGATGATGCTGTCACGGGTGCTCACGGCCGAGACCTCGACACTGCCGGGGCTGCCGGTCGCCTCGATCGCCTGGCGGGCGTTGCGCACCAGATTGGTCAGCACCCGGAACAACTGCTCGCTGTCGGCGCTGAGGTTCACGCCGGCGGGAACATCGACCAGAAACTCGATCTCGGGCTCGCCTGACGCCGCGAGGCGCTCGTTCTCGATCACGTCCTTGACCAGCGGTGCCAGCGCGATGCGCTCCAGCTTGGGGGGCGGTTCCTCGGCCTTGCCGAAGGCGAGCGTGGTCTCGCACAGGTTGATGGCGCGCGACAGCGCGTTCAGCAGCTTCGGCGCGGCGCGGCGCACCGCCGGGTCGCGGCTCTGCTCCATCCGGTCGGCGAACAGGCTGGCCGATGCGAGGATGTTGCGCAGATCGTGGCTGATCCGCGCCACCGCGCCGCCAAGCTGGGCGAGGCGCTCCTTCTGGCGCAGCGATGCGGTCAGCTGGGTCTGCAGGTCGTGCAGCGCGTCCTCGGCCTCGCGCAGCTCGCGCACGGTGGTTGCGGGGGCGATGATGCGGCGCGCGTCCTCGGGCGCTTCGGCGTAGCGCGACATGGCGCGCACCAGCTTGCGGATCGGGGTGACCATGAGCAGCTGCACCGCGATGAACAGCAGCAGAGCCGTGGACACCGAGATGATGAGCGACAGCCACAGGATGCGCTGGCCGTATTCCAGCATTTCGGCGCGCATCGGCGCGGTTTCCAGCGTCACCTCGATCAGCAGCCCGGCCTCGCGCACCGGGTCGCCGATCACGCGGATCACGCGGTCCTCGGGGTCCATGAGGTCCGACATCGCGTCGCGCATCAGCGCGAACATGCCCGGGTCGCGCAGGTCATGCGTGGCGCTGACCGGGCCGGGCAGGGGCGAGGACAGCACCAGCTCGCGCATCTCGTCGCGGCGCAGCACCACGTTGAACACGCCCGCGTTTTCCAGCAGCTCGTTGGCGAGTTCCTCCTCGATGATGCCGGGGCTGGCCAGCAGCGCGAGCGAGGCGATCTGCGCCCGCTCCAGCCTTGCGAGCAGGTAATCCTCGCGGAACCGCGCGACCGAGGGGACGAAGATCAACACCTCGGCCAGCATGACGAAGATGATCGTCAGCATCAGGAAACGGCCCGAGAGTGACTTCAGAAACATGCCTGCCCCTTCGCGCGGATGCGGTCAGGGAACCACCTTCTGGACCAGCCGCACAACCCGCTTGACAACAGGATTATCAAAGAGTTTCGGCGAGAAATAGGCCCCCGCGGCGCGTTTGCAGATTTCCGCCCGTGTGGGGTAGGGCAGCACCGTGCCCGCCAGCGCCGACAGCGTCATCCGCGCCGAGATCGCAAGGCAGATGGGCGCGATCAGCTCGCCCGCCTGTGCGCCGACCAGCGTGGCGCCGATGGGGCGGCCCTTGAGCACGATCAGCTTGATGAAACCTTCGGGGCGGCCTTCTGCGCGGGCGCGGTCGATTGCCTCCATCTCGACCCGGATCACCTCGGCCCTCGGCCCGTGCTGCGCGCGGGCTTCGGCCTCGGTGGGGCCGATCTGGGCAAGCTCGGGGTCGGTGTAGGTGACATGCGGGATGTGGTCGGCGCGCGCCTTCGCGGCCAGCGCGAACAGCATCGAGCGGATGATGACCCCGGCATGATACCCCGCCAGATGCGTGAACTGTCCGCGCCCGGCCACATCGCCGATGGCGTGCACCCTGCGGTTCGAGGTCCGCAGCCGCGCGTCGGTCTCGATTCCCGCGGGGCCGTGGCGGATGCCCGCAGCATCGAGGTTCAGCCGCTCGGTGTTGGGCCGCCGCCCGGCGGCGATCAGCAGATGCGTGCCGTGAAACACGGTGCCGCCCGCGACCTGCAACTCGATCGCGCCGGTGCGGCCCGTGACCTTCTCGACCGCCGCGTTCTCGATGATCTCGACCCCCTCGGCGCGCAGCGCGGCCAGCACCACGGCGGCGGCGTCGGGGTCGTCGCGCGACAGCGCCCGCGCGCCGTCGATCACCGTCACGCGCGCGCCGAAGCGGCGATGCGCCAGCGCCATCTCCATCCCGATGGGACCGGCGCCGAGGATCAGCAGATGCGCGGGCAGGTCGGGGGCGTCGAAGATGGTTTCGTTCGTCAGATGCGGCACCGAGTCCAGCCCCGGAACGGGCGGGATCGCAGGTGATGACCCGGTGGCGATCACGAAGCGCCGCGCGGTGATGTTGTGCCCCGCAGCCTCGACCGTGCGGGGCGAGGTGAAGCGCGCGTAATCCCGCATCACCATTACGCCCAGCCCCTCGAACCGCTCGACGCTGTCATGGGGGGCGATGGCGGCGATGGTATCGCGCACATGCGCCTGCGCGGCGGCGTAGCGCGCGCGGCGGGCTTCGGGGGGGGTGTCGCCCGCCGCCCTTGCGGCGCGCGCGGCCGACAGCAGCGCCTTGGACGGCACGCAGCCGTGGTTCAGGCAGTCGCCGCCCATCCTGCCGCCCTCGATCAGCACCACGCGCGCGCCCATCTGCACCGCGCCCGCGGCCACCGACAGCCCGCCCGAGCCGCCACCGATCACGCAGATATCCGTGCTGACGTCCTTCATGCGCGCGTCCCCGTCACCCCGAGCGATTTCAGCACCGTGGGCAGCGCCGCCAGCGCCGCGAGCCCCAGCAGCGGCCCGAGGATCTGCGGCTCGAAGATGATGCCCATGTCGGGGGTCTCGCCGCGGGCGAAGACCTCGCCCAGCCCGGCGCCGACCCAGGTGTAGACCACACCGCCGGGGATGATCCCCAGGAAGGTCGACGCCGCGAAGACCGAGGTCCGCACCCCGATCAACGCCGGGATCACGTTCATCACGAAGAACGGCACCACCGGCACCAGCCGGATCGACAGCAGCACCTGGAAGCCGTTGGCGCGGATCGCGTCCGAGACGCGCTTGACCCGCCCGTCGCTGGCATCGATCCGCGCCGCCATCGACCGGCCCAGCCCGCCGCGCACCGCCCGGAAGATCAGCACCGCGCCGATGGTCGCCGCCGTCACGTTGAACAGCGCGCCGGGCAACAGCCCGAACAGGAACCCGCCCGTGAGCGTCGCCGCCGTGGCGCCGGGCAGCGACAGCGCGACGATGGCGATATAGGCCAGCACGAACCCCGCCGCGGTCAGCGCGTAGTTCGCATCGCGAAATGCCAGCAGCGCCTCGCGGTTGTCGCGCAGCGCCTCGAAGCTCAGGTGGTCGCGAAGCGCGACGACCCCGATCAGCGCCGCCGCGAGCACGATCAGCAGCGGCAGGCGCTGGCGCCAGCGGCCTTGGGTGGGCGGTTGCACGCGGACCTCTCCTTCATGTTGCCACAGGGTCTTCGGGGTGGTTCGTGCAGTCTGGGTCGCGGGTTACCCGCCGACCAGCGCCGATCACGCGGGGTTGACCCGCAAGGCCCGAAAAACCGCCGATTGTTTCAGCCTCTGCCGGTGGTGGACAAGCGCGCGCGGCATTGCTATATCGCGGCCTCCTGCAGATGACCCGTAACTCTAGCTTGGAAAGGTGGTGACACCACATGCAGGTCAGTGTTCGTGACAACAATGTCGATCAGGCATTGCGCGCGCTCAAGAAGAAACTGCAGCGCGAAGGCGTGTTTCGCGAGATGAAGCTCAAGCAGCATTTCGAAAAGCCGTCCGAGAAGAAGGCGCGCCAGCGCGCCGAGGCGATTCGCCGTGCACGCAAGCTTGCGCGGAAGAAGGCGCAGCGCGAAGGGCTTCTCTGAGGCACACGGCACAAAGGGCGTCTTGCCCCGCGATCAACCCCCGGCCCGCGGCACTCCCGCAGACGGGGGTTTTTCATGCGCGCCTCAGACATCCACGGCCGTGGTCTTGACCACGGTGCGCAGCGCAAAGGACGATTGCATCGACACCACGCCGGGAAGGCGGCTCAGATAGCGGCGGTGGATGCGGGCGAAATCCTCGGTGTCGGCGGCGACGATCTTGATCAGGTAATCGGCGCTGCCCGCCATCAGGTGGCATTCAAGCACGTCCGGCACGCGCGCGACCTCGCGCTCGAAGGCGTCGAGCACCTCGTCGCTTTGCCCCGACAGCGTCAGCTCCACGAACACGGTGGTCGGCTTGCCGATCCGGCGCAGGTCCAGCAGCGCCACATAGCCCGCGATCAGGCCCGCCGCTTCCAGCCGCTGCACGCGGCGGTGACAGGCCGAGGGCGAGAGGTTGATGCGCTCGGCCAGATCGGCGTTCGACACGCGGCCATCGCGTTGCAGCGCGGCCAGTATGCGGCGGTCGGTTGCGTCAAGCTGCATTGCAGCGCAATCCCCTGCGGTAATGCGCGCGATCAGCGCACGCATCTTCGCAGCCAGCATCGCACAGCGCCCAAAGGTTTCAAGCATCTTCTGCGCCCGCCGCGTTAGGCTGGCACCGCACGCAAGGGAGGGAGGACCCACATGCTGATCGGATGCCCCAGGGAGATCAAGCCTCAGGAATTCCGCGTGGGGCTGACGCCCAACGCCGCGCGCGAGGCCGTGGCGCATGGCCATGAGGTCATCGTCGAGACCGGCGCCGGTGCGGGTGCGGGGTTCGAGGATGCCGATTACGCCGCCGCCGGCGCGCGCATCGTGGACACCCCCGAGGAGATCTTCGCCCGCGCCGAGATGGTGGTGAAGGTCAAGGAACCCCAGCCCGCCGAGCGCAGGCAGCTGCGCGCGGGGCAGGTGCTGTTCACCTATCTCCACCTGGCCCCCGACCCCGAGCAGACCCGTGATCTGCTGGACAGCGGCGTCACCGCCATCGCCTATGAAACCGTCACCGACCGCGCGGGCGGGTTGCCGTTGCTCGCGCCGATGTCCGAAGTCGCGGGCCGGCTGGCCCCGCAGATGGGCGCCTGGGCGCTGCAGAAGGCCAATGGCGGGCGCGGCGTGCTGATGGGTGGCGTGCCCGGCGTGCGCCCGGCGAATGTGGTGGTGATCGGCGGCGGCGTGGTGGGCACCGCGGCGGCGCGGGTGGCGGTGGGGATGGGGGCGAATGTCACCGTGCTCGACCGCTCGATCGCGCGGATGTCGTATCTTGACGACGTGTTCATGGGTCGGCTGACCACGCAGTTCTCCGACGCCGCCGCGATCGAGGGGCTGCTGGAGCGTGCCGACATGATCGTGGGCGCGGTGCTGATTCCCGGCGCGGCGGCGCCGCGGCTGGTGTCGCGCGCGCAGCTGGCGGCGATGCAGCCGGGCGCGGTGCTGGTGGATGTTGCCATCGACCAGGGCGGGTGCTTCGAGACCTCGCGCGCCACCACGCATCAGGACCCGGTGTATTCGGTGGACGGCATCCAGCACTATTGCGTCGCCAACATGCCCGGCGCGGTGCCGCGCAGCTCTACCCTGGCGCTGGGCAACGCGACGATGCCGTTCATGCTGGCGCTGGCCGACAAGGGCTGGCGGCAGGCCTGCGAGGACGACCCGCATCTGCTCGAGGGGCTGAACACCCATGCCGGCAACCTGACCTATTACGCGGTGGGCAAGGCGCTGGGCATCGACGTGCTGTCACCTGCCAAGGCGCTGAAGGTGTAGGGGCAGCGCTGCGCTGATGCGGTCCTAGCCGCCGCCGTCAGGTGCAGGCGGCGTGCGGCGGTCGAACAGTCCCGTCAGCGCGCGCTGCACCACCGCCGTCACGCGCGGGCGTGCGGCGTGCTCGAAGGGCAGGGGGCGGCAGACCTCGATCGCCGCCACGCCCACACGGGCGGTCAGCGCGGCGTTCATGACGCCTTCGCCGAAGCGGCGCGAGAGTTTGGACATCAGCCCGCCGCCGGCCGCCGAGCCCAGCAGGTCGTCGCCCGCGGACACCAGCCCCGTGGCCAGCAGATGCGTGAACACCGCGCGCAGCAGCCGCAGGCTGCCCAGCGTGCCGGTGCGCCCGCCATAGAGCGTGGCGATCCGGCGCATCATCCGCAGGTTCGACGCCAGCGCCACCGCGACATCGAGCGCGGCCATCGGCACGACGGCGGTGATCAGCGCGACCTGCCGCGCGGTGGCCTCGACCTCGGCGCGGGCGGCGGTGTCGATGGGCGACAGCACGATGGTTTCGGTCAGCATCCGCGTGCCGTCGGCGTCGAAACTGTCGGGCAGCCGCTCGCGCAGCCGCTCGCGCGGCCAGCGCAGCTCGGGGCGGTCGGTGTAGAGCGCGGCGATCTCGGATGCCGCGGCGCGCGCCTCGGTCGCGTCCGTGGCGGCGGTGGCGCGGGTGCGCAGCGCGTCGATCCGGCGCAGGCGGCGAAAGCCCAGCCATTCGCGCCCCGCCAGCACCAGCACCCCCAGCGCCACCACCGTCATCAGCGCCACCGCCACCACCCCCAGCACCGGCGCGCGCTCCAGCAGCCGGTCGGCCAGATCCCACGCCGCCACCGACAGCGCCAGCGCCGCCAGCAGCCCCAGCGCCGAGGCGACCCACCGCCCCAGCCGCCCGCGCGGCCGCGTCACCAGCGCCGCGCCGGTCAGCATCGCGCGGCCCTGCGGCGGCGGGGCGCTGTCGTCGGGGGGCGGCGGCGCGGTGGCGGGGTCCGGGGTGGGCGCGTCGTCGCCCAGATCGAACAGGACGGGTTTGCGCGGGCTCATCGCAGCCGGTCTCCGATCAGGAATTCGGCGGCGCGGTCCAGCCGGATATGCGGCACGCCCTCGCCGGGTTTCAGGGTCAGCGCGGCGGGGGCGAAGCGCATGATGCTGTAGTCGCCGTCGAGCCACCCAGGCCCGCCCTCCGCCGCCGCCAGCAGATGCGCAGGGTCCTCGGGCAGCTCGCCGGGGTAGAACGCCGCCTGCCGCCCGCCATCGAGCAGCCGCCCGCGGACGCATTCGAAGCTCTGCCCGTCGCGGTGTCGGGTTTCCTCGACCGTGGCGCGCAGTGCGGCGATGGACTGCGCGTCGGTGCGCGCGCCTGCGAAATCGGCGCGGTCGCGCGCCCCGCGCAGCAGCGCCTGCACCAGACCCGTCAGCCGCGCATGCTGGGCGTGGTGCAGGTGGTCGGCCTTGGTGGCGGCGAACAGGATCCGTTCGACCCGCCGCCCGCGCAACAGCCGGCTGAGCCAGGCGTTGCCGCCGGGGCGGAACGCGGTCAGCACGTCGGACATGGTCTCGCCCAGCTCGGTCAGCGCGGCGGGGCCGTGGTGCAGCGCGTCGAGCACGTCGACCAGCACCACCTGCCGGTCGATCCGCGCGAAGTGGTTGCGAAAGAACGGCTGCACGACGCGGCTCTTGTAGGCCTCGAAGCGGCGCTCCATTTCGCGCAGCAGGCTGCGGCGCGGGGCGCGTCCGGACGGGCCCGGCAGCGGCGCGAAGGTCAGCGCCGGCGAGCCTTCCATCTGCCCGGGCAGCAGGAACCGCCCCGGCGTCACATCCGCGTGCCCGTGCCCGCGCGCGGCGCGCAGGTAGTCGGTGAAGCGCGCGGCCAGCTCCCTGGCCAGCTGCTCGTCATGGCGGGCATCGGGGGCGACGCCCTGCAGCCGCTCCAGCGCGTCGCGCGCGAAGGGCCGCGCGGCCATCCGCGCCAGCGTCGTGTCGGCCCAGGCGCGATAGCTCCTGTCCATCAGCGACAGGTCCAGCAGCCACTCGCCCGGGTAGTCGATGATGTCCAGATGCAGCACCTTGGCGCTGCGCAGCGGGCCGAACAGCCCGCCGGGTTGCAGCCGGAAGGACAGGCGCAGCTCGGACACCGCGCGGGTGCTCTCGGGCCAGTGCGGATCGGGGCCGGTGAGCGCGGCGAGATGGGTTTCGAAATCGAAGCGCGGCAGCGTGTCGTCGGGCTGGGGTTGCAGATAGGCCGCCGCGATCCGGTCCGACGCGACCGCGCGCAGCTGCCCCATCCGCGCGCGGTTCATCAGGTTGTGCACCAGCGCGGTGATGAACACGGTCTTGCCCGCGCCCGACAGCCCGGTGACGCCCAGCCGGACCACCGGCTCCATGAACGCCTCGGAGACGGTGTCGGTGACCGAGCTGGTCAGCCGCCCGACGCCGTCGATCATGCCATCCGTTACGCGTCCGATCACCATGCCTGCCTCGATCCGCCTGCGCCTGGAGAATAGGGGCGCGGGGCGGGGATGTGTAGATGCCCCTTTCGCTTCCCGGCTGCGCCCTGCTACATCGCCGGAGCGAGCACAGCGAGGGGAGCAGGCGATGCGCGTGACGACAGGGACTTATCTGTGCCGGCTGCTGGAGGCGCGCGGGGTCGAGCTGGTCTTCGGCATCCCCGGCGTGCACACGATCGAGCTTTATCGCGGGCTTGTGGGCAGCCCGATCCGCCATGTCACCCCGCGCCATGAGCAGGGCGCGGGGTTCATGGCCGACGGCTACGCGCGCGCCTCGGGCAAGCCCGGCGTGGCGTTCGTGATCTCGGGGCCGGGGGTGAGCAACATCGCCACCGCGATGGGGCAGGCTTACGGCGACAGCGTGCCGATGCTGGTGATCTCGTCGGTGAACGCGCAGGGGCGGATGGACAGCGGGCGGGGCTGGCTGCACGAACTGTCCGACCAGCGCGGGATGAGCGCGCATGTCACCGCCTTCAGCCGCACGATCCGCACGCCCGAGGAACTGGCCCCGGCGCTGGACGCGGCCTTCGCGCTTTTCGCCTCGGCCCGCCCGCGGCCGGTGCATCTGGAGATTCCCACCGACGTGCTGGCGATGGAGGCCGGGCATCTGGCGGTCAGCGTGGCGGAAACGCCCGCCGCAGGCGCCGCCGACGGGGTTGCGGAAGCGGCGGCGCGGCTGGCGGCGGCGCAGCGCCCGGTGATCCTGGCCGGGGGCGGCCTGCGCGCCGCGCCGCAGGCGCTGGCCGAGGCGCTGGACGCGCCCGTGGTGATGACCGTGAACGCGCGCGGGCTGATGCCGCACGACCACCCGCTGGCGGTGCCGTTCAGCCCCAGCCTTGCCCCGGTGCGCGCGCTGCTGACAGGCGCCGACGCGGTGCTGGCGCTGGGCACGGAGCTGGGCCCCACCGATTGCGACATGTATGAAGACGGCGGCTTCGCGCTGCCCGCGGGGCTGATCCGCGTGGATATCGACGCCGACCAGATCGCCCGCGGCCCGGATCCGGCGCTGGGGCTGGTGGGCGATGCGGCCGCGACCCTGCGCGCGTTGGAAGCCACGACCGCGGCGCGGGTGCCCGGCGACGGCGCGGCGCGCGCACAGGCGGCGCGCGCGCAGGCGCACGCCGGGCTGGGCCGACCGATGCAGGCGGCGCTGGGGCTGCTGGACGCGCTGCGAAGCGCGCTCCCCGAGGCGCTGTTCGTGGGCGATTCCACGCAGCTGGTCTATGCCGGCAATCTGGGCTTTGCCCCGGCGCGACCACGCGCGTGGTGGAACTCGGCCACGGGCTTCGGGACGCTGGGCTACGGCTTGCCGGCGGCGGTCGGCGCGGCGCTGGGCGCGCCGGGGCGGCCGGTCATCGCGCTTGTGGGCGATGGGGGGCTGCAGTTCAGCCTGGCCGAGCTTGCCAGCGCCACCGAGGCCGGCGTGCCGGTGATCGCGCTGGTGCATGACAACACCGGCTATGGCGAGATCAAGTCGGCGATGCGCGCCGCCGATGTCAGCCCCATCGGCGTGGACCTGTTCACCCCCGATCTGGAGGCCATCGCGCGCGCCTGCGGCTGGCGCGTCGATCGCCCCGACACCCCCGAGGCGCTGGTCGCCATGGTGCGCGCCGCCGCGGCGCGGCCGGTGCCCGGCATGATCCACGTCAGTGACCGGCTGATCGAGGGGTTCACGCCCGAGCGCTGAGCCCTCAGGCCGCGCGCCCTTCGGTGAATTGCAGCCGCGCCAGCCGCGCATAGAGCCCGCCCTGCGCGACAAGCTGGTCATGCGTGCCCTCGGCCACCACGCGGCCGTCGTCGAACACGACGATCCGATCGGCGCGCTTGACGGTCGACAGCCGGTGCGCGACCACCAGCGTGGTGCGGTCGCGCGACAACCGGTCCACCGCCGCCTGCACCGCGCGTTCGGATTCGGCGTCAAGCGCGCTCGTGGCCTCGTCCAGCAGCAGGATCGGGGCGTCGCGCAGGATGGCGCGGGCGATGGCCACGCGCTGGCGCTGCCCGCCCGATAGCAGCACGCCGCGCTCGCCGAGTTCGGTCGCGTAGCCCTGCGGCAGGCGCGACAGGAAGTCATGCGCGGCGGCGGCGCGGGCGGCGGCTTCGACCTCGGCGTCCGAGGCGTCGGGGCGGCCGAAGCGGATGTTCTCGCGCGCCGAGGTGGCGAAGATCACCGGGTCCTGCGGCACCAGCGCGATGGCGCGGCGGAAATCGGCGCGCGCCATGTCGTGCAGCGCCACCCCGTCGATGTGGATCGATCCCGCGCCGGGGTCGTAGAAGCGCAGCAGCAACTGGAAGATCGTGGTCTTGCCCGCCCCCGACGGCCCCACCAGCGCCACCGTCTCGCCGGGCCGGACGTGGAGCGACACGGCGTCGAGCGCGGCTTGGTCGGGGCGCGTGGGGTAAACGAAGCCCACACGGTCGAAGGTCACCGCGCCGCGCACCGGGCGCGGCAGCGGCACCGGGGCGGGGGGGTCCTGCACGCTGTCGGTGGCCTCCAATAGCTCGACCAGCCGCTCGGTTGCGCCCGCGGCGCGCTGCAGTTCGGACCAGATCTCGGACAGCGCGCCGACCGCACCCGCCACGATCACCGCATAGATGACGAATTGCACCAGCTCGCCCGGCGTCATCGCGCCTGCGGCAACGTCGCGCGCGCCCACCCACAGCGTTCCGACGATGCCGCTGAACGCCAGGAAGATCACGATCACCGTCATCACCGCGCGGGTGAACACGCGCCGCCGCGCCACGTCGAAGCTGGTCTCGGTCACTTCGTCGAAAGCGTCGCGGCTGGCGGCCTCGTGGGTGTAGGCCTGCACGGTCTGCACCGACAACAGCGCCTCCGAGGCCTTGCCCGAACTCGCCGCGATCCAGTCCTGGTTCTCGCGGCTCAGCCGCCGCAGCCGCCGGCCCAGCACCACGATGGGCACGATGATCGCGGGCACCATCAGCAGCACGAACCCCATGAGCTTGACCGAGGTCAGCGCCAGCAGCAACAGCCCCCCCAGCAGCAGCAGGATGTTGCGCAGCGCGATCGACACCGACGAGCCGATGACCGACTGGATCAGCGTGGTGTCGGTGGTCAGCCGCGACAGCACCTCGCCGGTCATCAGCCGTTCGTAGAAGCTGGGGCTCTTGTCGATCACGCGCGCAAACAGTGCCTTGCGGATGTCCGCGACCACGCGCTCGCCCAGCCGGGTCACCAGATAATAGCGCACCCCGGTGCCCAGCGCGAGCAGCCCCGCCAGCACGAAGGCCCCGGCGAAGTATTCGTTCAGCAGCGCCATCTCGCGGGACTCGAACCCATCGACCACGCGGCGCACGGCCAGCGGCAAGGTCAGCGACACCGCCGCCGTCGCCACCAGCGCGGCCATCGCCGCCGTCAGCAGGGCCGTGTAGGGACGCATGAACGGCCACAGGCCGCGCAAGGCGCCGATGCGCCGTGATTTGGCACGTTCCGCCGATGTGGCGGGCGTCTGCTCGGTCATCGCTGATCCCTGTGTCGTCTGCCCCGGGTCTTAGGACACGGCTGCGCGCGGGGCAAGCGCCGCGGCATCAGCGCCGGCTTCGGCGGCCCCGGTGTCGCCCAACGCACCCGGAGCGACTCCCGCAGGAAAGGCAGCCATGCCTCCCCCCTCCGCCCGAGGCAATCGCGCCTTGCAGGACGCCGCCTTCCGAGCCTCGGAGCTCGGCCTCAAGGGCGCTCATCGGCGCCACCAGCCTCAACCGCGCGCAGCCCTGACCCGAACGCGGCTCTGGATTGACGCGCGACCCCGGCGCGCTCCGGGGGCGTTCCCGGATCCCCCTTGACCCGCCGCGGTGCGGCGCGCAGATAGCGTGCATGAACCGGTCGGACCCCGAACACGAGCTTGATGCGCGCGGGCTGCTTTGCCCGCTGCCGGTGCTGAAGGCACGCAAGCGGCTGCGCGGCATGGCCTCGGGCGAGGTGCTCCGGCTGCTGGCCACCGACCCGGCTGCGGTGGTCGACGTGCCGCATTTCTGCGCCGAGGCCGGGCATGACTTTCTTGGAACGGAAGAGGCCGGACCCGGCTGCACCGCCTACCGCATCCGTCGTGCCTGAACCCCGTGATCGCGTCCCGAGCCGACCGGCTTGGCGGTGGGTCTTTCGCTGAAGAGCAGTGCCCGGTCACATGATGTGCCGGGCTGCGTCCGTGACGGTGCTGGCGAGCTCTTGCGCGAAATCCACACTTGGAACCGGGCCCTTGGCCCAGGCGTAGCGTGCTCCTCCCGCGACTTGGCACTTTGATTCTTCAAGATACTCGGTCATCGGCCTTCATTCCTGAAACGCGGCCCGGGGCGCCGCGGGCGGCCGGTTCGAGCACGACCGACGCAAACGGGTCCTCACGCGATGACAGGTAGAAGGCTGCGGCGTCGGCGATCCGGGCGGCGGCGTCGCGCATGCCGTCCCAGGAAACGATCCCCACGCCGAGCCGGGTCTAAAACCGTGTCATGGCCGGGGATCGGTGGCCTCGCGCGCCAGCCCGAGAAGGTATTTGCCGTAATCCGTCCTGGCCAGCGATGCGGCCAGGGTTTCGAGCGCGCGATGGTCCACCCAGCCATTGCGAAAGGCGATCTCGTCCGGGCTACCGACCAGCATGCCTTGCCGGATCTGCAGCGTGCGCACGAAGTTTCCGGCGTCGAGCAGGCTCTGGTGGGTGCCGGTATCGAGCCAGGCATAGCCCCGCCCCATGCGCTTCACGTCCAGCGATCCCTCGGCAAGGTAGCTGGTCAGCAGATCCACGATCTCCAACTCGCCGCGCGCCGAGGGGGCGATGCTGCGGGCGCGCTCCGGCGCGGTGCCGTCGACGAAATAGAGCCCCGTCACGGCGTAGTTCGAGGGCGGGTCCGAGGGTTTCTCGACGATCGATGTGACCTTTCCGTCCAGGTCATAGCCGACGACCCCGTATCGTTCGGGGTCGGCGACGTGGTATCCGAAGACCGCCGCGCCGGCGCTCTGCGCGCTGGCCTCGGTCAGCAGTTCGGCCAGCCCGTGACCGAAGAACAGGTTGTCGCCCAGAACCAGCACCGACGGCGCGCCGGCAAGGAACGCCTCGGCAAGCACGAAGGCCTGAGCCAGCCCGTCGGGCGACGGCTGGGCGATGTAGGAAAATGCCATCCCCCATTGCGATCCGTCGCCCAACGCGCGGCGGAACTGGTCGAGATCATGCGGGGTGGTGATGATCGCCACCTCGCGCACGCCGGCGAGCATCAGCACGCTGAGCGGATAATAGACCATCGGCTTGTCGTAGACCGGCAGAAGCTGTTTCGACACGCCCTGCGTGACGGGATAGAGCCGGGTGCCCGATCCTCCGGCCAGAATGATGCCCTTGCGCTGCGTCATGGTCGCACTCCCAGCTCGGTGATGGCCTCGGCGACCGCGGGCTGCCATGCCGGGCGGGACAGGCCGAATGTGGACAGGGTGTCGCAGTTCATCCTGCTGTTCGGGGGCCGGCGCGCCGGGGTTGGCCAGGCGCTTGTCGGGATGTCGTCGATCGCGCAGTTCAGACCGGCCTCGGCCATGATCGCGCGGGCGAAATCGGCCCAGCTGACATCGGGCGCGCCGGCGAAATGATAGGTCCCGGTCTTTTCCGGGGCGCGCTCCAGCGCGTCGGCGATGGTCAGACAGGCCGCGGCGATGCTGCTGGCCGGGGTCGGTCCGCCGATCTGGTCGGCGACCACCGACAGGCGCGCGCGCTCGGCGCCCAGCCGCAGCATGGTCTTCAGGAAATTGCTGCCATGCGCCGAGAACACCCAGGCCGTGCGCAGGATCGCATGCACCCCGCCCGCTGCGCGCACGCCCTGCTCGCCCTTCAGCTTCGAGCGGCCATAGGCCCCGATCGGCGCGGTCGGGTGGTCGGGGGCGAAGGGCGTGGTGCCGGTGCCGTCGAAGACATAGTCGGTCGAGATATGCACGAACGGAATGCCCAGCTCGGCGCAGGCGCGCGCCATCGCCGCCGGGGCCGCGCCATTGACCACGGTTGCCGCCGCTTCCTCGGTCTCGGCGCGGTCGACGGCGGTCCATGCGGCGGCGTTGATCACCGCGACGGGGCGGTGGCTGCGGATCGCCGCAGCGCAGCCTTCGGGGTCCGAAAGATCGGCCTCGGCCCGGCCGAGAGACCGCGCCTGCGGCGCGCGGCGGGCAAGCTCACGGGCGACCTGTCCGGTCTTCCCGAACACAAGCAGCGTCATGGCCCCACCCCCAGCCGTTGCCCGACGCCGTGTCGGTCCAGAAGCGGGCGCCACCACGCTTCGTTGTCCAGATACCACGCGACCGTGCGGCGCAGCCCCTCTTGCAGCGTCACCGAAGGGCGCCAGCCCAGCTCGGTGCGGATGCGCGTGGGGTCGATCGCATAGCGCAGGTCGTGGCCGGGGCGGTCGGTGACAAAGGTGATCAGCCGGTCGTGGGGCGCGCCTGCGGGCTGCATCTCGTCCATCAGCGAGCAGATCATGCGCACCAGATCGATGTTGCGCGCCTCGTTCTCGCCGCCGATGTTGTAGCTGCGCCCCACCGTTCCGCGCGTCAGCACCGTCAGCAGCGCGTCGGCGTGGTCCTCGACATAGAGCCAGTCGCGCACGTTCTCGCCCGCGCCATAGACCGGGATCGGCCGGCCGTGCAGCGCCGCCAGGATCACCACCGGGATCAGCTTTTCGGGGAAATGATAGGGGCCGTAGTTGTTCGAGCAGTTCGACAGCACCACGGGCAGCCCGTAGGTGTGGTGCCACGCGCGGACCAGATGGTCGCTTGCCGCCTTCGACGCCGAATAGGGCGAGCGCGGATCGTAGGGGGTGTCTTCGGTGAATGTCTCGGTCGGATCGGGGCCGAGCGAGCCGAACACCTCGTCGGTCGAGATATGGTGAAACCGGAACTCGGCCGGGCGGCCCGCCCCCTCCCAATGCGCGCGGGCGGCCTGCAGCAGGGTGCAGGTGCCGGTCACGTTGGTGTCAATGAACGCGCCGGGCCCGTCGATCGAGCGGTCGACATGCGACTCAGCTGCCAGATGCATCACCGCATCGGGCCGGTGCTCGCGGAACACCCGTGCCAGCGCCGCCGCATCGCGGATATCGACCTGCTCGAACGCATGGAGTGGCGAGCGCGCCACGGGCGCGACGTTGTCCAGGCACGCGGCGTAGGTCAGGCAATCGACATTGACCACCG
>PUOA01000339.1 GCA_003551925.1 Paracoccaceae bacterium | reverse complement strand
TCATCGGGTTGCAGGCGGATCACCAGCACATTCTCGCGCCACTGGTTCGATTCGCCGAAGATCGAATGCGGCGGCTCCTTGAAGGTGATGGCGATCTCGGAGACCCGCGATCTCAGCCGCTTGCCCGTGCGCAGATAGAAGGGCGTGCCCTTCCAGCGCCAGTTCGAGACCTGCAGCTTCATGGCGATGAAGCTTTCGGTGCGGCTGTCGGGATTGCCGGATTCGGCGAGATAATCATCGCCCCCTGCCCCGCGATACTGCCCGCGCACGCAATCGCGCGGGTCCAGCGGGTCGAGCGCGCGGATCACCTTGAGCTTTTCGTCGCGCATGGCGTCAGGCTCGAAGGCGTTCGGCGGCTCCATCGCGATCAGGCACAGAAGCTGCATCATGTGGTTCTGCACCATGTCGCGCATCGCGCCCGAGCGGTCGTAATACCCCCCGCGCCCACCCACGCCCACGGTCTCGGCAACGGTGATCTGCACATGGTCGATGAATTGCGCGTTCCACAGCGGCTCGAACAGGATGTTGGCGAAGCGCACCGCCATCAGGTTCTGCACCGTCTCCTTGCCCAGGTAATGATCGATCCGGTAGATCTGGCGCTCGTCGAAATGCTCGGCCAGCGTGGCGTTGAGCTTGCGCGCACTGCCCAGATCGTAGCCGAAGGGCTTTTCGACCACGATCCGGCTGTCGGGGGTGGTGATGCCGTGGTGATGCAGGCGCTCGGCCAGATCGCCGAACAACGCCGGGCCGACCGAGAAATAGAACGCGCGCACCATGTCGGAGCGCATCAGCGCGGCAAGCTCCTGCCAACCGCCATCACCGCGCGCGTCGATGGCCACGTAGCGCATGGCGTCCAGAAAGCTGCCCAGTGCGTCGCTGGCAAACTCGCCCGTGGTGGTGAACTCGGCCAGAGCGTCGCGGACAAAGGCGCGGAAGCCGTCAGCATCCATCTCGGTGCGCGCGGCGCCGACGATCCGGAAGCCCTGCGGGATCTGTCCGTCCAGCCATCGGCGATAGAGACCCGGCAGAATCTTGCGCCGGGCGAGGTCCCCCGTGGCCCCGAAGATCACCAGATCGAAGCAGTCGACGGGAATAACGCGCGAAACCATCACGTCCTCACTTGCCATGCGCGCTGTTAGCGCTATCGGCGGTGGTGATACGCGCCGCGCCCGGGCCTGTCCAGACCGCCCGTGCGCTCAGGCGTCGAGCTCGCTGTCCCAGTAAAGGTAGTCGAGCCAGCTTTCGTGCAGGTGGTTGGGCGGGAAGCGGCGGCCGATGTTGCGCAACTCCTCCGACCCCGGTTCGCGCGGGGGGCGGCGCAGGTTCAGCCCGGAGTCGCGCAGGGTTTTCGAACCCTTGCGCAGATTGCACGGCGCACAGGCCGCGACCACGTTCTCCCAGCAGGTGCGCCCGCCCAGCGCGCGGGGCACGACGTGATCGAAGGTCAGGTCATGCCTGGCACCGCAATACTGGCACGCGAATTCGTCGCGCAGGAACAGGTTGAAGCGGGTGAAGGCGGCGCGCTTGCGCGCCCGGACATATTCGCGCAACACCACGACCGAGGGCACGCGGATTTCCATGCGCTGGCTGCGCACCACATGGTCGTATTCCGCGAGGATATCGACCCGGTCCAGATATGCAGCCTTGACGGCATCCTGCCACGGCCACAGCGACAGCGGATAATAGGACAGCGGACGGTAATCCGCGTTCAGCACCAATGCGGGGAAGTGCCTTGCCCCTGCCGGTTCGCGCACAAATTCGGTTCGGAAGCCGCCATCCATCGTCTCTGCCCTGTCCAACCGGTGCAGGCACGATGCGAAGGGTGCCCGGCATCGCGCGCGCTGTTCCCACATCTGACACTATATGTTGCGGCTGCAAGCTGGCAAGCCTTTCAACATCAAGCGTCACTGCGCGCAGACTGGTCCGCGCGCATGACAGGGAAATGACGGTTTTCCGGGCAGCGTCGTGCCGCTCAGGCGTGGATCGGGCCGTCGCCACACGCCAGCGCCGCCTCGCGCACCGCCTCCGAGAAGGTCGGGTGCGCGTGGCTGGTCAGCGCGATGTCCTCGGCCGAGGCGCCGAACTGCATGGCGACCGTGATCTCGTGGATCATGTCGCCGGCATAGGGGCCGATGATATGCGCGCCGAGGATGCGGTCGGTGTCCTTGTCGGCCAGCAGCTTGACGAAGCCGTCGCCCTGAAACATGGCCTTGGCGCGGCCATTGGACATGAAACTGACCTTGCCCGCCTTGTAGGGGCGGCCCTGCTCCTTGAGCGTCTCTTCGGTGGCACCGACCGAGGCGACCTCGGGCGAGGTGTAGATCACGCCCGGAACAAGGTTGTAATCGACGACGGCGGCATGGCCTGCCAGCATGTCGGCCAGCGCGTGGCCGTCATCCATCGCCTTGTGCGCCAGCATCGGCCCCTCGATCACGTCGCCGATGGCGTAGACGCCGTCGATGCTGGTGCGGTAGCGCGCATCGACCTTGATCTGGCCGCGCGGGGTCCGCGCGATCCCGGCCGCGTCCAGCCCCAGCCCCTCGGTGAAGGGACGCCGGCCGGTGGCCAGCAGCACGACATCGGTGTCGATCACATGCGCGCTGTCATCCTTGCGCAGGGTGTAGCTGACCTTGGTCTTGGTCTTGAGCACCTCGGTGCCCTGCACCGCGGCGCCGGTAACGACGTCGAGCCCCTGCTTTTTCAACATGCGCTGGAAGGTCTTGGCGACCTCGCCATCGGCGCCGGGGATCAGCCGGTCGAGGTATTCGATCACCGTGACCTGCGTGCCGAGCCGGGCGTAGACCGACCCCATCTCGAGCCCGATCACGCCGCCGCCGATCACCACCATGCGCTTGGGGATCTTCTTGAGGCTCAACGCGCCGGTGGAGGTGACGATGGTTTCCTCGTCGACCTCGACCCCCTTGAGCGGGCTCGATTCGGAGCCCGAGGCGATGACGATGTGCCTGGCCTCGTGGGTGTCGTCGCCGACCTTGACCTTCCCTGCACCGGGGATCGAGGCCCAGCCCTTGAGCCAGTCGATCTTGTTCTTCTTGAACAGGAACTCGATACCCTTGGTGTTCTGACCGATGGTGTCGGCCTTGTAGGCGAGCATCTTTTCCCAGTCGACCCTGGGGGCGGCGCCCATCAGCCCCATGGCGGCGAAGTTGTGCTCGGCCTCGTGCAGCTGGTGGGTGGCGTGCAGCAACGCCTTGGAGGGGATGCAGCCCACATTGAGGCAGGTGCCGCCCAGCGTGTCGCGGCCTTCGACGCAGGCGACCTTCATGCCGAGCTGCGCGGCGCGGATCGCGCAGACATACCCGCCGGGGCCGGAGCCGATGACGATGAGATCGTAAGATGCCATGAGGGGCCTCCTTGTGGCCGGGGTCGGACGGGGGGCTGTCTGCCCCCCGAACCCCCCGAGGATATTTCAGTCAGGATGAAGGGTCATCCGAGTAGCGCAACCAGCAGAATGATCAGGCTCGACACCAGGCCCAGCCCGAAGAACACCGACCGCCACGGCACCCAGCCGAAGGCGTAGGCCGGCACGAAGAGGATGCGCGCGCCGAGAAAGACCCAGGCACAGGCCGCGGTGAGCGGCGAGGTCTTGTCGGCGAGCGTGACAACCGTGACCGCGACCGCGAACAGCAGCAGCGCCTCGAGCTGGTTGTTGTAGGCGCGCTGCAGCCGCGCGGTGATGCGGTCCAGTGATCTGGGCGGCGGGTCGTCGCGCGGAGACAGGAAATAGTGGGTGCCGATTTCGAGATTGGCGCGCACCGCCATCACCGCGAGTTGCGCGGCGAGCAGGAGCCCCGAGAGGGCAAGCGCGAGGAGTTC
>PUOA01000228.1 GCA_003551925.1 Paracoccaceae bacterium | reverse complement strand
TAACATTTTTGGCCATTCGGCCTAAATGAAATCATACACTTATCGATTTTGCTGATGAACTTGGGGGCTGGGGCTCTGAGCGCGCGGGATCACCCTTCGGCGGCGATCCCGGCGGCCTCGGCCCCCGCGAGCGCGGCGACCAGATCGTTGTCCGAGGTATCGCCCGTCACGCCGACCGCGCCGATCACGGCTCCGGCGGCGTCCTTGAGCAGCACGCCGCCCGGGACCGGCACCACAGCGCCGCCGAAGACGCCGTTCACGGCGGCCATGAAATAGGCCTGCGCTTCGGCCCGCGCCATCTGCGCGGTGCCACCCATGCCCAGCATCACCGCGCCGTAGGCCTTGCCCTGCGCGATGCCGAACCGGCCGGGCGAGGCGCCGTCCTCGCGCTCGAAGGCCAGCACATGGCCGCCCCCGTCCAGCACCACGACTGAAAGCGGCTTCAGCCCCATCTCGCGGCCCTTGGCGCGGGTGGCGGCGATGATGCTGCGCGCCTGATCGAGTGTCAGTGTCATGTCCTGTCCCCCTGTTTCTTCTGTGTCAGCCGGCCTGCCGCTTGCGCTCGGCGCGCCATGCGTGCAGCAGCGGCTCGGTGTAGCCCGAGGGCTGCGCGCGCCCGTCGAACACCAGCGCGCAGGCCGCGCGGAAGGCCGGGCCATCGAAGCCCGGCGCCATCGGTGTGTAGGCGGGATCGCCTGCGTTCTGGCGGTCCACCACGGCGGCCATCTTCTTCATCGCCTCCATGACCTGGCCCTCGGACACCACGCCGTGATGCAGCCAGTTGGCCAGCGACTGCGCGCTGATCCGGCAGGTGGCGCGGTCCTCCATCAGGCCCACATCGTTGATATCGGGCACCTTGGAGCACCCGACCCCGTGATCCACCCAGCGCACCACGTATCCGAGGATGCCTTGCGCGTTGTTCTCGACCTCGCGCGCGACCTCTTCGGCGGTCCAGTTGCGGTTGCCGGCAAGCGGCAGCGTCAGCAGCGCGTCCAGCGTGCCGCGCGGACCGCCGGCAGCGATCTCGGCCTGCCGCGCGGGCACGTCGATCTGGTGGTAGTGCAGCGCATGCAGCGTGGCGGCGGTGGGGCTGGGCACCCAGGCACAGTTGGCGCCGGCCCCGGGGTGGCCGATCTTGGTCTCCAGCATCTCGGCCATGCGGTCAGGCATGGCCCACATGCCCTTGCCGATCTGCGCGCGCCCGCGCAGCCCGCAGGCCAGCCCGATATCGACGTTGCGGTCCTCATAGGCGGCGATCCAGTCGGTGGACTTCATCTCGCCCTTGGGGATCATGGCGCCGGCTTCCATGCTGGTGTGGATCTCGTCGCCGGTGCGGTCCAGGAACCCGGTGTTGATGAACGCCACCCGGTGCCGCGCGGCGCGGATGCACTCGGCGAGGTTGACGCTGGTGCGGCGTTCCTCGTCCATGATGCCCAGCTTGACGGTGTGGCGCGGCAGGCCCAGCGCGTCCTCGACCTGCGCGAACATGTCGTTGACGAAGGCGACCTCGTCGGGGCCGTGCATCTTGGGCTCGACCACATAGACCGACCCGGCGGGCGAGTTGCGCGGCCCGCCCGCGCGGCGCAGGTCATGCAGCGCGCAGAGCGTGGTGATCATCGCGTCGAGCATCCCCTCGGGCGCCTCGCGCCCTTCGGCGTCCAGCACGGCGGGGTTGGTCATCAGCAGCCCCACATTGCGCACCAGCATCAGCGCGCGGCCCTTCAGCGCGGCGTCGCTGCCATCGGCAGCGGTGAAGGCGATGTCGGGGTTCAGGCGGCGCTCGAAGCTCTGGCCGCCCTTGGCGACGGTCTCGGACAGCGTGCCCTGCATCAGGCCCAGCCAGTTGCCCCAGGCAAGGACCTTGTCCTCGCCATCGACAGCGGCGACCGAATCCTCGCAATCCATGATCACGGTCAGCGCCGATTCCAGCCGGATATCGGCCACATGCGCGGGGTCGTCGCGGCCGATCCGGTGCTCGGCGTCGATGTCGATGATCGCGTGCAGGCCGTTGTTGCGCAGGATGATGGCGCTGGGCGCGCCGGCATCGCCGCAATGGCCGATGAACTGCGCGGGATCGCGCAGCGCAGGCACCAGCGCGCCGCCCTCGACCCGGTAGCCGGTGACGTCGGCGTGCCCACCCTCGGCCAGCGGCGCGATCTCGTCCAGCCACGCCTTGGCGCGGGCCACCACGCGCGCCCCGCGCGCCGGGTCGAACCCGCCCGCAGGCGGCGCCTCGCCCAGCGCGTCGGTGCCGTAGAGCGCATCATAGAGCGAGCCCCAGCGCGCATTGGCCGCGTTCAGCGCATAGCGCGCGTTCATCACCGGCACCACCAGCTGCGGGCCCGCGACCTGCGCGATCTCGGGGTCGGTGTTCTCGGTCGCGATCTCGAACGGCGCGCCTTCGGGGACGATATAGCCGGTCTCGGCCAGAAACGCGCGGTAGGCGGCGGGATCATGGGGCTTGTCGCGCCGCGCCATGTGCCAGGCGTCGATCGCCTGCTGGATCTCGGCGCGCCGTTCCAGCAGCGCCCGGCGGCGGGGCCCGAGCCCGTTGACCAGCGCCGACAGCGCGGCCCAGAACGCGGGCGCGTCGATCCCGGTGCCGGGAAGCGCGCGGTCCTCGATGAAGCGCACCACAAGGGGGTCGACCGACAGGTCATTGATGCGGATGTGTTGGGTCATGATCTGCGCGGGGTTCCTCTGAGCTGTCAACCAGCGCGCGCCGACCGGCACGCGTTCAGTACCCCGAGGTATGCCATGACGTGCCGCGCGGCAAGTCACCGCCCGCCGCGATGCAGCGCCGTGGGGTCAGCTGCCCGCAGAATGCGCTTTTCCCGCCGCGCCCGCCGCGCTAGCGTCGCGGCGCACACCCCAGCCGGAGCCCGCCCGATGCCAGACCTGCTGCTCGGCCAGACGCTGCGCTTCCGGGCCGACCCTTTCGCCGAAGGCCCCGGCGCCGCGCAGCACGAGCGCTGCGGCGCGGTGCTGGTGGACGCAGGTCGCATCGCCGCCACCGGCCGGGCGGATGCGCTGCGCGCGGCGCATCCCGGCGCGCAGGTGCATGACTACGGCGCGGCGCTGATCTGTGCGGGCTTCATCGACGCGCATGTGCACTACCCGCAGACCGCGATCATCGCCAGCTGGGGCAAGCGGCTGATCGACTGGCTGAACACCTACACCTTCCCCGAGGAAGCGCGGCTTGCCGATCCCGCCTACGCCGCCACCATCGCCGGGCGGTATCTGGACCTTGCGCTGGCGCATGGCACGACGACGATGTGCAGCTACGCGACCTCGGCCCCCGCCAGCGTCGAGGCGTTCTTCACCGCAGCGAAGGCGCGCGGGCTGCGCGCGCTGGCGGGCAAGACCTGCATGGACCGCAACGCCCCCGACGCGCTGCGCGACACGCCGCAGGCCGCACATGACGACAGCGCCGCGCTGCTGGCGCGCTGGCACGGGGTGGACCGGCTGGGCTATGTCATCACGCCGCGGTTTGCGCCAACCTCGAGCCCCGCGCAGCTCGAGGCGCTGGGCGCGCTGTGGGCCGCGCATCCCGACTGCCTGATGCAGACGCATCTGTCCGAACAGGCCGAGGAAATCGCCTGGGTCGCCGAGCTGTTCCCCGACGCGCGCGATTATCTGGACGTCTATGAACGCTTCGGGCTGGCCGGGCCGCGCGCGCTCTATGGTCACGCGATCCATCTGAGCGACCGCGAACGCGCCCGGCTGGCCGAGATGGGCGCGGCGCTCGCGCATTGCCCGACCTCGAACGCGTTCATCGGCTCGGGGCTGTTCGACATGGCCGGGCTGCGCGCGCTGGCGGGCAAGACCTGCATG
>PUOA01000331.1 GCA_003551925.1 Paracoccaceae bacterium | reverse complement strand
GGCTCGGACAGCGCCGGCATGGCGGCGCGCAGCGCGCCCATCCCGGCGACGATGGCCCAGAACGCCGCCCCCGTGACCGCGAAGCCCAGGAAGATCTTCAGGAACATCTGCAACAGGCTGCGCGAGGGGCCGAGCGCCTTCATCCCCGATTTCAGCGCTTCCAGATGCACGATGTAGATCAGCGCGATGTAGGAGATCACCGCCGGGATGAAGGCGTGCTTGATCACCTCCAGATACGAGATGCCGACGAATTCCACCATCAGGAACGCCGCCGCGCCCATCACCGGGGGCATGATCTGACCGTTGACCGAGGAGCCCACCTCGACCGCGCCGGCCTTTTCGCTGGAAAAGCCCACGCGCTTCATCAGCGGGATGGTGAAGGTCCCGGTGGTCACCACATTGGCGATCGACGAGCCCGAGATCAGCCCCGTCATCCCCGAGCCCACGACCGCCGCCTTGGCCGGCCCGCCGCGCAGATGGCCAAGCCCGGCAAACGCGAGCTTGATGAAGTAGTTGCCGGCCCCGGCCTTGTCCAGCAGCGATCCGAACAGCACGAACAGGAACACAAAGGCCGTGGACACCCCCAGAGGGATGCCGAACACCCCGACATTGGTGTCATACCACTGCGTGTTGATGATGCCGTTGAACGACCGCCCGCCATGTTCGATCAGCGACGGGATCAGCCAGCCGGTGCCGAAATACGAATAGGCCAGGAACACCCCGCCGACCACGGTCAGCGCCGGCCCCAGCGCGCGGCGCGAGGCTTCGAGCAGCAGCACCAGCCCGACGCAGCCGATGATCACCTGCGGGAAGATCGCGTCGATCTGCCAGCCGAGGATGTTCCAGTCCACATCCCAGCGGATCAGCCGCCCTTCGCGCGCGGTCCGCGAGATCTCGCGCGCGGCCCAGAATACATAGAACGCCGACCCGGCGGCGGCAAAGGCCAGCACCCAGTCCACCAGCGGAATCCGGTCGCGCGGCGAGGATTTGAACGCGGGATAGGCGAGGAAGGCGAGGAACACCGCGAAGGTCAGGTGCATGGGGCGGGTCTGTTCCGAGCCGATGATGCTCAGCCCCGGGATCTGCGGCGCCAGCGTGAATTGCGGCGCGGCGATCCACAGCTGGAACAGCGACCAGGTCAGCGCGACGCCCGAGATCAGCAGCGCCACCGCCCGGTTGCGCGGCATGCGCGCGCCGGAATCGGTGCTGGCGACGAGGTCCTGGAGCTCGGAATCGCTGAATTTGCGGCCCTGGTCTGCCATGAAACCCCCGTCATCTTCGCTGGTTGTTGTTGTTGAGGTGCCGCGGATCACGCCTCCGCGGCGGGCGTCGTAAAAGGGCGGGCCGTCGCCGGCCCGCCCCATGCATGGCTGGATCAGTCCATCATGCCCGCTTCTTCGAAGAACTGCGCGGCGCCGTCATGCAGCGGGGCCGACAGCCCGTCGCTGACCATTTCCTCGGCAACCAGAACCCCGAGCGCGGGGTGCAGCTCGCGGAAGCTGTCGAGGCCTTCCATCACCGCCTTGGTCACCTCGTAGACCATTTCCGTGGGCACGGCGGCCGAGGTCACGAAGGTCGCGCCCACGCCGAAGGTGGTGATGTCCTCGTCGGTGCCGCGATACATGCCGCCGGGGATGGTCGCCATGCGGTAATAGTCGCGGTCCTCGACCAGCGCGCGGATCACGTCGTTGTCGACGTTGATCAGCACGGTGTCGCAGGCGGTCGTGGCCTCCTGGATCGCGCCCGAGGGGTGGCCGACCGTGTAGACGATGGCGTCGATGTTGTTGTCGCACAGCGCCTGCGCCTGCTCACCGGCCTGGAGTTCGGTCACCACCGAGAAGGTGTCCATGTCCCAGCCCATCGCGTCCATCACCACTTCCATGGTGCCGCGCTGGCCCGAACCGGGGTTGCCGATGTTGACGCGCAGCCCTTCGAGCTCGTCGAAGCTGGTGATGCCGGCATCGGCGCGGGCGACCACGGTGAACGGTTCGGGGTGCAGCGAGAAGACGGCGCGCAGATCCTCGAACGGGCCGTCCTCCTCGAAGCGCGAGGTGCCGTTGAAGGCGTGATACTGCCAGTCCGACTGCGCGATGCCGAATTCCAGCTCGCCCGAGCGCAGCGCGTTGATGTTGAAGATGGACCCGCCGGTGGATTCAACCCCGCAGCGCAGCCCGTGCTCCGAGCGCCCGGCATTGACCAGCCGGCAGATCGCGCCGCCGGCGGGATAGTAGACCCCGGTCACGCCGCCCGTGCCGATGGAAAAGAACTGCTGATCCTGCGCGACCGCAGCACCGCCGAGCAGCGCGCCGACGGCGGCGACACCGCCGAGAAGTGTCTTGTTCATGGTGAATCCTCCTGTTTGGACACGATTATGTCGGCCCTCGGGGCTGCGTTGCCCATGCCGACCGACACCGTTGCCTAGCTTGGCCACAGCGCACATGCCCGAGTCAAGAGCATGTTTCCCAAAGCGATTTGAATTCAGGCGACCGCGCGCCCGCGCGGGGCATTATGCCGCGCGATCAGGGTGTTGCGCCGCGGTCCTGCAGCGCGGTGACAGGGGCGCCGTGCGCGGGCTCAGCCCGCGCGCAAGGCCGCGACGTGGTCGCGGCGCAGCCGCCACGCGTCCAGCGTCAGCCGCGGCAGCAACGCCGCGCAGCGCGCGTAGCGCAGCGCCAGGCGCCGCGGGTTGCCCAGCATCCGCCACAGCCATTCCAGCGCCAGCATCCGCACCAGCCGCGGTGCGCGCCGCTGCGCGCCGGCCAGAAAATCCAGCCCCGCGCCGATCGAGGCGAAGCCCAGCTCCGGCGCGCGCCGCCGCCCGCGCGCGGCCAGCGCCTCCTGCCGCGGCGCGCCCAGCGCGAGCAGGCACAGCCGAGCGCCCGAGGCTTGCAGCGCGTCCAGCACCGCGTCGCCCTCGGGGCCGTCGGGGTCGAAGCCCATGGGCGGGGCGATGGTGGCGGCGATGGTGACCCCCGGCGCCGCGGCCTCGATCGCGGCGCGGGCGCGGGCCAGCACCGCGTCGGTGCTGCCCACCAGCGCCACCGGCGCCCCTGCTGCTGCCGCCCATTGCGCCAGCGGGATCACCATGTCCGACCCCGGCACCAGCGCCACCGGCCGCGCCGCCAGCCGCGACAACCACACCACCGGGTTGCCGTCGGCCACCACCAGATCCTGCGCCGCATAGACCGATCCGAAGCCCGGATCGCGCCCCAGCTTCGCCAGATGGTCCAGGTTCAGCGTCGCCAGCGCAAACCCCCGCCCGGCGCGCAGCCGCGCGGTGACCTCGGCCTCCAGCGCGGCGCGGTCGGGGATGTTGACCGTGATATCGCGGGTGCCGGCGCGGAATGTCATGGGCGGTTCGCTCATGAGGGCAGCTCGGCGGCCGCAAGGATCGTGTGCGTATCCAACCGCACCCGGCCGCGGATCTCGGTGCCCGGTGCGAGCCTCGGTGCGAGGCCCTGCAGCGCGCCGACCACCCGCGCGGTGAAACCGCCGTCGGGCCGCAGCGTCAGCTCCAGCGCGTCGAAGCCATGCAGCGCGCGGGTGACGGGGTAGTGGGCCTTGAACGCCGCCTCCTTGGCGGCGAAGAGCGCGCGGGCGCGCAGGCCACGCTCGGGCGCGGGGTGGCGGTCGAGCCAGCGCAGTTCGGCCGGCGTGGCGATCTCGGGCCACAGCGCCGGCTCCAGCGGCGCGGCGGGTTCCATGTCCAGCCCCAGCCCGCGCAGGCTGTCGGTGCGGGCCACCACCGCCACCGCGCGCTCGGCGGTGTGGGTGATGGCGCCAAGCACGCCCGCGGGCCAGACCGGTGCGCGGTCCTGCGCCATCGGCAGCGCCACCGGCG
>PUOA01000295.1 GCA_003551925.1 Paracoccaceae bacterium | reverse complement strand
GGGGATCATCGCGTCGATGTTCCTGTCGCTGATCCACGGCGTGGCGTCGATCACCTTCCGCGGCAATCAGCTGATTTCCGGCGTGGCGATCAACTTCCTGGCCGCCGGGCTGACCGTGGTGATCGCGCAGAACTGGTTCATGCAGGGCGGGCGCACGCCCACGCTGACCGGCAGCGCGCGGTTCGAGCGGCTGACCCTGCCCGGCGCCGATGCGGTGCGCGATGTGCCGGTGCTGGGGCCGCTCTATTCGGTGATCCTGTCGGGGCACTCGATCCTGGTCTATGTGGGGCTCCTGTGCGTGCCGCTGACCTGGTATGTGCTGTTTCGCACGCGCTTCGGGCTGCGGCTGCGCGCGGTGGGCGAGAACCCGGCCGCAGTGGACACCGCCGGGATCTCGGTCGTGGGGTTGCGCTACGCGGCGGTGATGATCGCGGGCGTGCTGTGCGGGTTGGCGGGTGCCTATCTGGCCACCGCCCTGTCGGCGGGGTTCGTGCGGGACATGACCGCAGGGCGCGGCTTCATCGCGCTGGCGGCGATGATCTTCGCCAAATGGCGCCCGTGGCACGCCTTGGGTGCGGTGCTGCTGTTCGGGCTGCTCGAGGCGATCGCCAACCGGTATCAGAACATCGATCTGGGCGTGATCGTGCTGCCGGGGCAGTTCATGCAGGCTCTGCCCTACATCCTGACGGTCGTGATCCTTGCCGGCTTCGTGGGCCGCGCCATCCCGCCGCGCGCAGGCGGCACGCCATATGTGAAGGAGCGCTGAGCCCGCACGTCTGGACGCGGCGGCGCAGCGTGTTCTAAGGTCGGTGCATGCAGGTCTATCTGCCCATCGCTGAAATCTCGGTCAACGCGTTCCTTCTGCTGAGCGTTGGCGGCGGCGTGGGGCTTTTGTCGGGGATGTTCGGCGTCGGCGGAGGCTTCCTGATCACGCCGCTTCTGTTCTTCATCGGGGTGCCGCCGCCGGTCGCGGTGGCGACCGGGGTGAATCAGGTGGTGGCCTCGTCTATCTCGGGCGTGCTGACGCATCTGAAGCGCAACACGGTCGACCTGCGCATGGGCACGGTGCTGCTGGTCGGCGGGGTGCTCGGGTCGGGCATCGGGATCTGGGTGTTCAACCTTCTCAGCCGGATGGGCCAGATCGATCTGGCGGTGCAGCTGTCCTATGTGGTGTTTCTGGGCATCATCGGCGCGCTGATGCTGCGCGAGGGCGTGGGAGCGCTGCGCCGCGCCGCGGACCCCACCGCGCCGCGGCGCAAGCTGCACACGCACACATGGATCCACAACCTGCCATTCAAGATGAAGTTCCGGACTTCGGGGCTGTATATCAGCGTGATTCCGCCCATCCTGGTGGGGGTCGCGGTGGGTATTCTGGCCGCGGTCATGGGCGTGGGCGGCGGGTTCATCATGGTTCCGGCGATGATCTATCTGCTGGGCATGCCCACCAAGGTGGTGATCGGCACCTCGCTCTATCAGATCATGTTCGTGGCGGCCTTCACCACGATGATGCACGCGGTCACGAATTACTCGGTCGATGTGATGCTGGCGCTGTTCCTGATCGTCGGCGGGGTGATCGGGGCACAGATGGGCGCGCGCATGGGGCTGAGCCTGCGCCCCGAGGTGCTGCGCATCCTGCTGGCGCTGCTGGTGCTGGCGGTGTGCGGGCGGATCGCGTTCGACCTGCTCTGGGCGCCGTCCGAGCTGTATTCGATTTCGGTTCCGGGGCGGTTCTGATGCGGGTTCTGGCCGCCGCGCTGGTTCTGATGCTGGCCGCGCTGCCGCTGCGCGCCGAAGAGGTGCTGGCCGGGCTCAGCCAGAAGCAGCTCTCGCTGACGGTGAATTTCGAAGGCTCCGAGATCCTGGTTTTCGGCGCCGTCCGGCGCGAGGCGCCGCCCGACCCTGACACCGACCTGCACGTGATCGTGACCATCGAAGGCCCGCCCGCCCCGGCCGTGATCTGGCGCAAGGCGCGCCGGCTGGGCATCTGGATGAATGTCGAATCGATGCGCATCCGCGCCGCGCCCAGCTTCTATGCCGTGGCCAGCACCGGCCCGCTTCAGGATATCCTGAGCATGGATTCGGACCTGACCCACCGCATTTCCACGCGGCTGGCGATCTTCGAGGCCCGCGCCGATGCCGGCGTCGCCAACCCCGGAGCCTTCACCGAGGCGCTGATCCGCATCCGCGCCGACGAGGACCTGTATCAGAGCCTCGAGGGCAGCGTCTCACTGGACCGCGACACGCTGTTCAGCACCACCATCTCGTTGCCCAAGAATCTGGTCGAGGGGCTCTACGTCACCCGCGTCTTTCTGGTCCGCGACGGCCGCGTGATCGACGCGTTCGAAACCGATATCGACGTGCAGAAGGCCGTGTTGGAGCGGTGGCTCTACAACATGGCGCACAACCAGCCGGTCCTTTACGGGTTGCTGGCGCTGGGGCTTGCCCTGTTCTTCGGGTGGGGCGCGTCGGCGGCGTTCCGGTATCTGCGCGGCTGAGCCGGCTACGGGTTCGCCAGCTTGCGCAGCGCGGTGCCGAAGGTCATCCCGTGGTCGAAGGCGCCATGGCGCAGGAATTCCAACGCCTGCGCCATCACCATCGGATTGAGCATCATGTAGGTGTGCGACACCGGCAGCACGATGTGGTCGGCCATCCCCTCGATCCGTGTGCTTTCGACGGACACCTTGCCGTCGTCATCACCCTCGATGAAGGCGGATGTCAGCGGGTTCAACGACACGTTCCCGGCGATGATGCCGACCGAATAGTCCGGAAAGTCCAGCGACAGCGGCGTGGCGCCGTCCCGCGTGCCCAACTCCATGCCGGCGGGGCCGTTGATCCATTCGAACGCCTCGATCTCGGCGAACAGGTCCACCAGCTCCGAGCCGTGATTGGGCGGGGCGAGCATCACCACATGGCCCAGCTCCTCGGGGCGGTTTTCCTGAAGCCAGGCGCGTGCCAGGATGCCGCCCATCGAATGGGTGACGAAGTGCACGGGGCCCGCGCTGCACATCTCGACCGACGCGCCCACATGCGACACCAGCTCGGCGATCGGTGCCTCGCGTGAGGGGTAGCCCTCGTTCACGACCTCGTAGCCGTGGAACTGCAGCGTCTCGCCCATGGGCAGCAGCGACGCCTCGGTCCGCGCCAGCCCGTGCAGCAGCACGACGCAGTCGGCCATTGCAGCGCCCGGGAAAGCGCACAAGAATGCCAGCAGGTATCTTGATCTCATGGTCCGGAACATAGGTGTTCGGGACCGTTTGCACCAGAGAGGACGGCGCGATGGGGGGACCGGTCCGGCTGGCCGTGCGCGCGGTGATCGTTCAGGACGGGCGGCTGCTGATCGTCAATGCCTGGCCCGGCGGGGTCAGCGATCTGTGGTGCGCGCCCGGTGGCGGCGTGGAACGCGGCGCGTCGCTGCCCGAGAACCTGCAGCGCGAACTGCTCGAGGAATGTGGCCTCAGGATCGTGGTGGGGGCGCCGTGCCTCGTCAACGAATTCCACGATCCCGACAGCCGGTTTCACCAGGTCGATATCTACTTTCGCGCCCGGATCACCGGCCCCGTGCCTGTCGGTGCCTGGACCGACCCCGCCGGCGTGGTCAACCGCCGCCGCTTCGTGACCGAGGCCGAGCTGCGCGCCCTGCGATTCAAGCCCGACACGCTCCCCGAGCTTGCCTTCGGCGCGCATGGCATCGCGGCGCAGGCGCTTTATGACCCGCTCGAGCCGATCGTGCGGTAGCGCATGCCGCGCTGCTGCGGTGGCACGCGGGCGGCTTGCGGGCTCAGGTGATGACGATCTGGTCGGCGAGGTCGTCGAGCGTGTAGCCTTGCAGCGTGATGCTCAGGTCGCCGAAGTCGAGCACCGCATCGCCGTCGGCGTTGATCGCGCCGAACGTGTCCACGACATCCTGCG
>PUOA01000137.1 GCA_003551925.1 Paracoccaceae bacterium | reverse complement strand
GCCATCGTCGAGGGGCCGAATTTCGAATTCGCCACCGAAACGCGCGAGGAGCTGTTCTACGACAAGCAGAAGCTGCTGGAGAACGGCGAACGCTGGGAAGCCGAGATCGCGCGCAATCTGGAAATCGACGCGCCCTACCGCTAAGGCGGGCGGGGGCGACCGGACACAGGAGGGGCGAGGGATCATGGGCATCGCCGATTACGCATTCTACGCCTTCGCGGTGGTGATCCTTGCCGCCGGGGTGATGGTGGTCACCGCGCGCAACCCGGTGCACTCGGTCTTGTGGCTGATCCTGAGCTTCCTGTCGGCGGCGGGGCTGTTCGTGCTGCTGGGCGCCGAATTCATCGCCATGCTGACGATCATCGTCTATGTGGGCGCGGTCGCGGTGCTGTTCCTGTTCGTGGTGATGATGCTGGACATCGACTTCGCCGCGCTCAAGGCCGGGATGGCGCGGTATCTGCCGGTCGCCGCGCTGGTGGGGCTGGTGATGCTGATGCAGCTTGCGCTGCTGTTCGGCGCCTGGGTCGAGGCCGAGGGCGCGCCGGGGCTGCGCCAGGCCGTTACCCCCGATCTGGCCGAGGTGCACAACACCCGCGCGCTGGGGATGATCCTCTATGACCAGTATTTCATCCTGTTCCAGCTGTCGGGGCTGATCCTGCTGGTGGCGATGATCGGGGCGATTCTGCTGACGCTGCGCCACCGCACCGACATCAAGCGCCAGAACGTGATGGCGCAGATGCAGCGCGACCCGGCCAAGGCGATGGAACTGAAGGACGTCAAGCCCGGGCAGGGGCTGGGCTGAGGCCGCGCGGCGGCTTCGGCGGGCGCGAGACCCGCGGCCGCCACGGCGCGCGAGGAAGGGAACGAGGGAGCACATGGTCGGACTGGAACATTACCTGACGGTGGCGGCGGCGCTGTTCGTCATCGGCATCTTCGGGCTTTTCCTGAACCGCAAGAACATCATCGTCATCCTGATGTCGATCGAGCTGATGTTGCTGTCGGTCAACATCAACCTCGTGGCCTTCTCGTCGTTCCTGGGCGATCTGGTGGGGCAGGTGTTCACCATGTTCATCCTGACCGTCGCCGCCGCCGAGGCCGCGATCGGGCTGGCGATCATCGTGTGCTTCTTCCGCAACCGGGGCACCATCGACGTCGAAGACGTCAACGTGATGAAGGGCTGAGCGCATGGCGACGATCCTGGTTCTGGCGCCGCTTTTGGGCGCGATCATCGCGGGGCTGTTCTGGCGCCTGATCGGCGAGCGCCCGGCGCAGATGGTGGCCACGGGGCTTCTGTTCCTGTCGGCGCTGCTGTCCTGGGTGGTGTTCCTGACGCATGACGGGTCGGTCCAGCAGATCCAGCTGATGCGCTGGATCGACAGCGGCACGCTGGTGGGCGACTGGGCGCTGCGGATCGACCGGCTGACGGCGGTGATGCTGATCGTGATCACCACGGTCTCGGCGCTCGTGCACCTGTATTCCTTCGGCTACATGGCGCATGACGACAATTTCCGCGAGGGCGAGAGCTACCGCCCGCGCTTCTTCGCCTATCTGTCGCTCTTTACCTTCGCCATGCTGATGCTGGTGACCGCCGACAACCTGGTGCAGCTGTTCTTCGGCTGGGAGGGGGTGGGCCTGGCGTCCTATCTGCTGATCGGCTTCTACTTCCGCAAGCCGAGCGCGGGCGCGGCGGCGATGAAGGCGTTCATCGTCAACCGCGTGGGCGACATGGGGCTGATCCTGGCGCTGATGGTGATCTATTTCCTGGTCGACTCGATCCGGTATGACGACATCTTCGCCGCCGCCGGCACGCTGTCCGAGACCACGGTCACCTTCCTGTGGACCGACTGGAACGCGGTCAACCTGATCGCCTTCCTGCTGTTCGTGGGCGCGATGGGCAAATCGGCGCAGCTGTTCCTGCACACCTGGCTGCCGGATGCGATGGAGGGCCCGACCCCGGTCTCGGCGCTGATCCACGCCGCCACCATGGTCACCGCCGGCGTGTTCCTGATCGCGCGCATGTCGCCGCTGATGGAATATGCCGAGACCGCGATGGGATTCGTGGTGCTGATCGGTGCGTTCACCGCGTTCTTCGCGGCAACCGTGGGGCTGGTGCAGAACGACATCAAGCGCGTGATCGCCTATTCGACCTGCTCGCAGCTGGGCTTCATGTTCGTGGCCGCGGGGGTGGGGGTCTATTCGGTCGCCATGTTCCACCTGCTGACGCACGCGTTCTTCAAGGCGATGCTGTTTCTGGGCGCCGGTTCGGTCATCCACGGGATGCACCACGAGCAGGACATGCGGAACTATGGCGGGCTCAAGGACAAGATGCCCTACACCTTCTGGGCGATGCTGATCGGCACGCTGGCGATCACCGGGGTGGGCATTCCGCTGCTCTATATCGGGTTCCCGGTGGGCCTTGCGGGCTTCGTGTCGAAGGACGCGATCATCGAAAGCGTCTACGCCTCGGGCACCGGCTACGCGTTCTGGATGCTGGTGTTCGCCGCGCTGATGACCAGCTTCTACAGCTGGCGGCTGATGTTCCTGACCTTCTGGGGCGAACCGCGCGGCGACAGGCGCACGCATGAACACGCCCATGAAAGCCCGATGGTCATGCTGGTGCCGCTGGGCGTGCTGGCGGTGGGCTCGGTGCTGGCGGGGATGGTCTGGTACGGTCCGTTCTTCGGTTCGACCGAGCAGGTGTCCGACTGGTTCGGCGCCTCGATCTACATGGCCGAGGGCAACACCCTGATCGACGACGCGCATTACGTCCCCGCCTGGGTGATGCTGTCGCCCTTCGTGGCGATGCTGCTGGGGCTGGGGCTGGCGTATCAGTTCTACATCCGCGACACCTCGCTGCCCGGCAAGCTGGCCGAGACCTTCCCCAGCGCCTATCAGTTCCTGCTGAACAAGTGGTATTTCGATGAGATCTACGACTATGCCGTGGTCCGCCCGGCGATGGCCGTGGGCCGGTTCTTCTGGAAGCGCGGGGACGGCACGGTGATCGATGGCGGCATCAACGGGCTGGCGATGGGCGTCATTCCCTTCTTCACCCGGCTTGCGGGCCGGATGCAGACCGGATTCTTGTTTCACTATGCCACGGGCATGGTGCTGGGGGTCGTGGTGATCGTGACCATCGTGATCCTGACCGGGGGGGCGCGCTGATGCTGAACCTGCTGTCGATCATCACCTTCATGCCGCTGCTGGCGGCGGTGATCATGGCGACCTTCCTGCGCGGGCAGGACGAGGCCACGGACCGCAACGCCAGGTGGCTGGCGCTGATCGCGACCTCGGCGACGTTCCTGTTCTCGCTGATCCTGCTGTTCGGCTTCGATCCGCAGGACACCGGTTTCCAGTTCGTCGAGGAGCGCGACTGGATCCTCGGCCTCACCTACAAGATGGGGGTGGACGGTATCTCGATCCTGTTCGTGATGCTGACCACCTTCCTGATGCCGATCACCATCGCCGCGTGCTGGACCGTCACGCACCGGGTCAAGGAATACATGATCGCGTTTCTGGTGCTGGAGACGCTGATGATCGGCGTGTTCACCGCGCTCGATCTGGTGCTGTTCTACCTGTTCTTCGAGGCCGGTCTGATCCCGATGTTCCTGATCATCGGCATCTGGGGGGGCAAGGAACGCATCTACGCCGCGTTCAAGTTCTTCCTGTATACCTTCCTCGGGTCGGTGCTGATGCTGGTGGCGATGATCGCCATGTATGTGGATGCGGGCACCACCGACATTCCGACGCTGCTGGGCCACGAGTTCAGCGCGGGAACGATCACCGTTGCGGGGTGGCAGGTCGTCGGCGGGATGCAGACGCTGCTGTGGCTGGCGTTCTTCGCCTCCTTCGCGGTCAAGATGCCGATGTGGCCGGTGCATACCTGGCTGCCGGATGCGCATGTGCAGGCGCCGACGGCCGGG
>PUOA01000294.1 GCA_003551925.1 Paracoccaceae bacterium | reverse complement strand
TCGCCTGTGCGCGCCCTGCGCCCTGCCGCGCCAGAAGCTCGGCCAGGCGGTGCATCGCGGGCTCGAGCGCATCGCGCGCAACGGTCAGCCCGGCCGCCATGCGGTGCCCGCCGCCGCGCAGCAACAGGCCCTCGGCCGCCAGCCGCTGCACCGCCGCGCCGAGATCGACGCCGGGGACCGACCGCGCGGAGCCCTTGCCCTCGGCGCCGTCCAGTCCGATGACCACCGCGGGGCGGCCCGTGGCCTCCTTCAGGCGGGCGGCCACGATCCCGATCACGCCGGGGTGCCAGCCGTCGCCTGCGGCCCAGACCAGCGGGCCGTCGGTGCCGCGCGTCTCGGCCTGCGCAAGCGCCGCGGCGCGGACCGCGGCCTCGATCTCGCGGCGTTCGGTGTTGAGCGCGTCGAGGCGGTGCGCCAGTGCCTCGGCCTCGGACGGATCGTCGGTGGCCAGCAGCCGCGCGCCCAGATCCGCCGCGCCCACCCGTCCGCCGGCGTTGATGCGCGGGCCCAGCACGAAGCCCAGATGATGCGCGGCGGGCGCGGATTGCAGCCGCGCGACATCGGCAAGCGCGGCCAGTCCGGGCCGGGCGCGGCGCGCCATCACCGTCAGCCCCTGGCGCACGAAGGCGCGGTTCACGCCCACGAGCGGGGCCACATCCGCGACCGTGGCCAGCGCCACCAGATCCAGCAGCGCCATCAGGTCGGGGCCGCGGCGGCCCTGCGCCCGCAGCGCGCGGTTGGCATCGACCAGCAGCAGGAACACCACGGCCGCGGCGCACAGGTGCCCGAGCTCGCCGGGCTCGTCCTGCCGGTTGGGGTTCACCACGGCGACCGCGGGGGGCAGCGTTTCGCCGCCCAGATGGTGGTCGAGCACCACCACCTCGGCGCCCTCCGCCGCGGCGATGGCGTCGTGGCTGAGCGTGCCGCAATCGACGCAGAGGATCAGGTCGTGCGTGCGTGCGAGCGCGGCCATCGCGGGGGCGTTCGGGCCGTAGCCTTCATCGATCCGGTCGGGGATATACAGGGTCGCGCGGTGCCCGAGGTTTCGCAGCCAGATCAGCAAGAGCGCGGCCGAGGCGCCGCCGTCGACATCGTAATCGGAGAACACCGCGATCCGCTCGCCGCGGTCGAGCGCCTGCAGCAGCCGCCGCGTGGCGCGGTCCATGTCGCGCAGGCGGTGCGGGTCGGGCAGCAGATCGCGCAGCGCGGGGGCGAGGAAGGCTTCGGCATCGCCGGGCGCGACCCCGCGCCGGGCGAGCACCGCGCACAGCACCGGGGGCAGGGCGGTCGCCTGTTCCAGCGCCAGCGACTGGCGCGCGAGTTCGGGGCCGGGGCCGACCCACCGCCGGCCCAGAACCGACCGTTCGACGCCCATGAAGGCGGCGGCGGCGACGGTCTGCGCGGCGTCGACGGTGCTCACACCGGGGTGCGGTAGGTCATGCGCCGCTGCGATCCGGTCTTGGAGCGCATCAGCAACGTTTCGGTGGTCAGCCAGCCGGGCTCGCGCTTGATCCCGTGGACCATCGAGCCGTCGGTGACGCCTGTCGCCGCGAAGATCACGTCGCCGCGGACCATGTCGTTCATGGTGTAGACGCGGTCGAGATCCTCGATCCCGGCGCGGCGGGCGCGGGCGATCTCGTCCTGGTTGCGGTAGAGCAGCCTGCCATAGATCTGCCCGCCCATGCATTTCAGCGCCGCCGCGGCCAGCACGCCCTCGGGCGCGCCGCCCGAGCCCATGTACATGTCCACCCCGGTCAGATCGGTCTCGGCGCAGTGGATCACGCCGGCGACGTCACCGTCCATGATCAGCCGGATGGCCGCGCCGGTCGAGCGGATATCGGCGATCATCTCCTCGTGCCGGGTGCGTTCGAGCACGCAGACGGTGATGTCCGATGGTTCGCAGCCGCGCGCGCGGGCCAGCGCCTTCACGCGCTCCGATGGCGACATGTCCAGCGTGACGACCCCTTCGGGATAGCCCGGACCGACGGCGAGCTTGTCCATGTAGATGTCGGGCGCGTGCAGCATGGTGCCGCGCGGGGCCATGGCGATCACGGTCAGCGCGTTGGGGAAGTCCTTGGCGGTCAGCGTGGTCCCTTCCAGCGGGTCGAGCGCGATGTCCACCTCGGGGCCGTTGCCGTTGCCGACCTCCTCGCCGATATAGAGCATCGGGGCCTCGTCGCGCTCGCCCTCGCCGATCACCACCACGCCGTTGATGTCGAGCATGTTGAGCTGGGTGCGCATGGCGTCCACGGCGGCCTGATCGGCGGCCTTCTCGTCCCCGCGCCCGACCAGCGCAGCCGAGGCGACGGCGGCGGCCTCGGACACGCGCGCCAGACCGAGCGACAGCAATCGGTCATGAAACTCAGGGGGGGTCGCGGTCATGGCGGGCATCCTTGGGGTTGCGGGAAACGGGGTCCAGACGTCTGTAACCGCCCCGCCCCACAAGCGGCAAGGCCTGAGCCGGTGGCGCGAGCGCTATCAGACGCTTTCGATCGCCAGCGCCACCGGATCGCCCACCAGCACGCCGGTGCCGCCGAACAGGCCCAGCGCGTGGTCGATGGCATCGCGCGTGGTCTTGTGGGTGACGATGATCACCGGCGCGTCGGTGCCCTCGTGGCTGTATTGGCGCATCCGGTCGATCGACACGCCGGCATCGCCAAGCGCTGCGGCGATGCGCGCCAGTGCGCCGGGGCGGTCCAGCAGCGTCATGCGCAGGTAGAAGGGCTTGGCCGCAGTCGCCCGCGCCGGCGTCACCGTGGCCAGCCCCGCCGCCGCCTGGCCGAAGGCCGGGATGCGCAGCCCGCGCGCGATGTCGGCCACGTCGCCCATCACCGCGCTGGCGGTCGGGCCTTCGCCCGCGCCCGCGCCGCGCAGCACGATCTGGCCCACGCTGTCGCCCTCGAGCACCACCATGTTGGTGCCGCCCTTGAGTTGCCCCAGCGGGCTGTCGGCGGGCACGAGGCAGGGCGACATGCTCTGCTCCAGCCCGCGCCCGGTCATCCGCGCCACGCCCAGGAGCTTGATCCGCAGCCCCAGATCGGCGGCGTGGCGGATATCGTCGATCGAGATGCGCTCGATCCCCTCGATATCGACGGCGTCGAACACGGGGCGCGTGCCGAAGGCGATGGCCGCAAGCAGGGTAAGCTTGTGCGCCGCGTCGATGCCGCCCACGTCAAGCGTCGGGTCGGCCTCGAGGTAGCCAAGCTGCGCGGCTTCGTCGAACACGGTGTCATAGGGCAGGCCGGCATCCTCCATCCGTGTGAGGATATAGTTGCAGGTGCCGTTCATCACGCCCATGACGCGGGTGATGGCGTTGCCCGCCAGCCCTTCGGTCAGCGCCTTGATGACCGGGATCCCGCCGGCGACCGCCGCCTCGAAGCGCAGGGCGACGCCTGCGGACTCGGCGGCTTCGGCAATCTCCTGGCCGTGGATCGCCAGCAAGGCCTTGTTGGCGGTGACGATATCCTTGCCCGCGTCGATGGCCGCGCGGGTGAGGGCGAGCGCGGGACCGTCTTCGCCGCCCATCAGTTCGACCACCAGATCGACATCGTCGCGCCGGGCGAGCGCGACCGGGTCATCCTCCCACGCATATCCCGAAATATCGACGCCGCGGTTGCGCCCGCGCGAGCGCGCTGAAACCGCGGTGATCTCGACCGGCCGTCCGCAGCGCGCGGCGAGCAGCGCGCGGTGGGTCTGCACGATCCGCACGACACCGACGCCAACGGTTCCGAGCCCGGCGATACCAAGGCGCAACGGGGTGGTCATCGGGCAGGCTCCAGCGGTTCGGGCGGGTCACAAGGCCGGGCAGGCATCCGCCCGACGGCGACCTGTTAATCCGAATTGAGCCCGCATGAAAGCCGGTTTTGCGCCCCCTTCGGCAACGGGCCGCCCTCGCGCACGGCGCGGGCAGCGAAGGCCCCACC
>PUOA01000098.1 GCA_003551925.1 Paracoccaceae bacterium | reverse complement strand
TGGCCGCGAAGCACCCTGCACATGGTGCCGATGGCGGGGCACGCGCTGTCCGAACCCGGCATCAGCGCCGAGCTGGTCCGCATCACCAACGGGCTGCGCGCCGAGACGATGCGCGACGCCTGAGGCGCGCTGGCCAAGCGCGACGGCCGCGCGCTCAGGCCAGCAGCGCGCGGAGCACCCCGTTGAGCACAACCCGCCCCGCCGGGGTGCAGGCCAGCCGGTCGCCGTCGCGCGCGACCAGCCCGTCGGCCTCAAGCGCGGCGATCCGCGCGGGATCAAGCGGCGCGCCCGAAAGCCGCGCGTGGCGGCCCAGGTCCGTGCCTTCGGTCAGGCGCAGGCTCATCATCAGATACTCGGCGGCGTGCTCGTCGGGGCTGACGCCCTCGTCGGGCTGCGCGCCGCTGCCCGCGCGCTCCACCGCGTCGAGCCACGCAGCCGGGGCCAGCGGCGTGGTGGTCGCCCGCCGTTGCCCGTCCAGCGTCAGCCGTCCATGCGCGCCGGGGCCGATTCCCGCCCAGTCGCCCCCGCGCCAGTAAATCAGGTTGTGCCGTGATTCCGCCCCCGGGCGGGCGTGGTTCGACACCTCATACGCCGGCAGACCAGCGGCGTCGCACAGCTCCTGCGTCAGCGCATACATGTCGGCGGCGCAGTCGTCATCAGGCAGCCCGCGCAGCCCACCCGCCGCGTGCCGCGCGCCGAAGGCCGTGCCGGGCTCGATGGTCAGCTGATAGAGCGACAGGTGATCGGGGCCCATCGCCAGCGCCTCGGTCAGCTCGGCGCGCCAGTCGGCAAGGCTCTGGTGCTGGCGGGCGTAGATCAGGTCAAAGCTGACGCGGTCGAACGCCACCGCCGCCATGTCCCGCGCCCCGCGCGCCTGCGCGGCGCTGTGCAGCCGGCCCAGCGCGCGCAGATCGGTGTCGTTGAGCGCCTGCACCCCCAGCGACAGCCGGCTCACGCCTGCGTCCCGGAACGCCGCGAAGCGCGCCGCCTCGGCCGAGGTCGGGTTGGCCTCGAGCGTCACTTCCAGATCATTCGCCACCGGCCAGCGCGCGCGGATCCGCGCCAGCACCGCGGCCACCAGATCGGGGTCCATCAGGCTGGGCGTGCCGCCACCCAGAAACACCGACCCCAGCACCCGGCCCGGGGTCAGGGCTGCAACGCGGTCGATCTCGGCCAGATAGGCGCGTTCCCAGCGGCGCTGGTCGATGCGGTCGGACACATGGCTGTTGAAATCGCAATAGGGGCATTTCGCCGCGCAGAACGGCCAGTGCAGATACAGCCCGAATCCGGCGGAACGCCAATCCGCACCATCATCCACGCGCGCTGAACGCGCCTGCGCGACGGGGTGGGCGGGTGGGCGGCGCGCAGGCGCGTTCATGCCCCGAAGGCTCCTTCGATCAGCGCCCGGAGCGCACGGCCGCGATGGCTGATCGCGTTCTTCTCCTCCCACGCCATCTCGGCAAAGGTGCGGGCCTCGCCCTCGGGCTGGAACATCGGGTCGTAGCCATGTCCTTCGCGGCCCCTGACCGGCCAGACAAGCTGCCCCTCCGCGGTGCCGGTGAACACGTCGTCGGCCCCGTCGGGCCAGGCCAGAACCAGCGTGCACACAAAGCGCGCGGTCCATGGCCGCGGCGCCCCGCGCGCGATCAGAGCGGCGTGCGTCCTTTCCATCGCCTGTCCGAAATCACGCCCCTGCGGTGTTTCGGCCCAGTCCGCGGTGCGCACACCGGGCGCGCCCTCCAGCGCATCCACCTCCAGCCCGCTGTCATCGGCCAGCGCCGGCAGCCCCGTGGCGCGCGCCGCGGCGTGTGCCTTGATGCGGGCATTGCCCAGAAAGCTGTCCTCGGTCTCCTCGGGCTCGGGCAGACCGTGATCGGCGGCCGAGCTCACCTCGACCCCGAAGGGCGCCAGCAGCTTGCGGAACTCCAGCAGCTTGCCGGCGTTGTGGCTGGCGATCAGCAGCCGCGCGGGCGCGCTCACAGCGCCGCCCGCTGCGCTTCGACCAGCGTCGCACAGCCCGCCGCGGCCAGATCCATCAGCTGCCCCATTTCCTCGCGTGAGAAGGTGGCACCCTCGGCCGACATCTGCACCTCCACCAACCGGCCCGACCCCAGCATGATGAAGTTGCCGTCCACCCCCGCCACGCTGTCCTCGGCGTAATCCAGATCGACCACCGGCTGGCCGGCATACATCCCGCAGCTGATCGCGGCGACATGGTCCACGATCGGGTCGGACACCACGTCCCCGGCCTTCAGCAGCTTGTCGACAGCCAGCCGCAGCGCCACCCAGCCGCCGGTGATCGCCGCGCAGCGGGTGCCGCCATCGGCCTGGATCACGTCGCAATCCACGGTGATCTGGCGTTCGCCCAGCGCCGAACGGTCCACGCCCGCGCGCAGGCTGCGCCCGATCAGGCGCTGGATCTCCACCGTGCGGCCGGTCTGCTTGCCCTGTGCGGCCTCGCGCCGGTTGCGGGTGTTGGTGGCGCGCGGCAACATCCCGTATTCCGCCGTCACCCAGCCCAGCCCGGTGTTGCGCAGGAACGGCGGCGTGCGCTCCTCAATTGACGCGGTGCAGATCACCTGCGTGTCTCCCATGCGGATCAGGCACGAGCCCTCGGCGTGCCTGACCACCCCGGGTTCGATTGTAATCGCGCGCAGATCGCTTAAATTCCTGCCCGAAGGGCGCATCGGATGTCCTTTCGCCTTGCGTTTCGGCCAGATACAGGGCGCATGGGCTCCGACGCAACCCCCGTCACCTGCGCCCGGACACGTGGCTTGATCCGCGCCCGCGGCGCGATGCGCAAGGACCCGACGCGATGACGCTGAACACCGACGGTGCACGGCTTCTGGACCAGCTCGACGCGCGCTCGCGCGAGGTGTTTCGCCGCGTGGTCGAAGGCTACCTCGCCAGCGGCGCGCCCATCGGCTCGCGCACGCTGACCCGCGACTTCAGCGAACAGGTCTCGGCCGCGACGGTGCGCAACGTGATGCAGGACCTCGAATATCTGGGCCTGCTGGACAGCCCGCATGTCTCGGCCGGCCGCGTCCCCACCAACATGGGGCTGCGCCTGTTCGTCGACGCGCTGCTCGAGGTCTCGCCCGTCGACACCCGCGACCGCGAGGCGCTCGAGGCCACCTTCGGCAGCAACGAACGCGATGTCGGCACGCTGCTGGACCGCGTCGGCACGGCGCTGTCGGGGGTCACGCAGGGCGCCTCGCTGGTGCTCTCGCCCAAGCACGAGGCACCGATCAGGCATATCGAGTTCGTCTCGCTGGCCGCCGACCGGGCGCTGGTGGTGCTGGTGTTCTCGGACGGGCACGTCGAAAACCGCGTCTTCACCCCGCCGCCCGGCCAGACCGCCAGCTCGATGCGCGAGGCCGCGAATTTCATCAACTCCATGGTCGAGGGGATGACGCTCAGCGATCTGCGCCGCCGCTTCCGCGCCGAGGTCGAGCGCCGCCGCGCCGAGATCGACGACCTCGCCCGCGCCATGATCGAAAGCGGCTTCGCGGTCTGGGAGCACGAGGGCGAGCCCCAGGAGCGCCTGATCGTGCGCGGCCGCGCCAACCTGCTGGCCGAGGACGCGCATGCCGAGGACCTCGACCGCATCCGGCACCTGTTCGACGATCTCGAGCGCAAGCGCGACATCGCCGAGTTCCTGGAACTGACCGAGGACGGCGACGGCGTGCGGATCTTCATCGGCGCCGAGAACAAACTTTTTTCGCTTTCGGGTTCCTCTCTGGTGGTTTCTCCATATATGAACGCCGACCGCAAGATCATCGGCGCGGTGGGCGTGATCGGGCCGACACGGCTCAATTACGGACGTATCGTGCCGATCGTGGATTACACGGCGCAACTGGTGGGCCGGATGCTCACCGACCGCAGCCATGAGTGACGAGAAAGAGGTTCGGATGGCTCACGATCAGGCTAAGGCACGGCAAACGCCGCAGAACGGCCAACACGGTGCAGGCACGCAC
>PUOA01000036.1 GCA_003551925.1 Paracoccaceae bacterium | reverse complement strand
GCCGAGCTGGAAGACTGCTTCGTGCTGCTGCACGAGAAGAAGCTGAGCTCGCTGCAGCCGATGGTGCCGCTGCTCGAGCAGGTGATCCAGTCGCAGAAGCCGCTGCTGATCATCGCCGAGGATGTCGAAGGCGAAGCGCTGGCCACGCTGGTGGTCAACAAGCTGCGCGGCGGGCTGAAGATCGCCGCCGTCAAGGCACCCGGCTTCGGCGACCGCCGCAAGGCCATGCTGCAGGACATCGCGGTGCTGACCGGTGGTCAGGTCATCAGCGAGGATCTGGGCATGAAGCTCGAGAATGTCACCATGGACATGCTCGGCACCTCGAAGAAGATCTCGATCAACAAGGACAACACCACCATCGTCGATGGCAATGGTGACAAGGCCGAGATCGAGGCCCGCGTCGCGCAGATCCGCCAGCAGATCGAGGAGACCACCAGCGACTACGACCGCGAGAAGCTGCAGGAGCGTCTGGCCAAGCTGGCAGGCGGTGTGGCCGTCATCCGCGTCGGCGGCATGACCGAGGTCGAGGTGAAGGAGCGCAAGGACCGCGTCGACGACGCGCTCAACGCGACCCGCGCCGCGGTGCAGGAAGGCATCGTCGTCGGCGGTGGCGTGGCGCTGGTGCAGGGTGCCAAGGCGCTTGAAGGCATGACCGGCGAGAACTCGGACCAGACCGCGGGGATCGCCATCGTGCGCCGCGCGCTCGAGGCGCCGCTGCGCCAGATCGCCGAGAACGCAGGTGTCGACGGCGCCGTGGTGGCCGGCAAGATCCGCGAAAGCGACGATCTGAAGTTCGGCTTCAACGCGCAGACCGAAGAGTATGGCGACATGTTCGCCTTCGGCGTGATCGACCCCGCCAAGGTGGTGCGCACCGCGCTTGAGGACGCAGGCTCGGTCGCCGGGCTGCTGATCACGACGGAAGCGATGATCGCCGACAAGCCCGAGCCGAAGGGCCAGGGTGGTGCCGGTGGCGGCGGTATGCCCGACATGGGCGGCATGGGCGGCATGATGTAAGCATCGGCCGCGCCGAACGAAAACGCAGCAGGGGGCGGCCTTCGGGCCGCCTCTTCGCGTTGCGCGGGGGCCGGGGTGTTGCATCGCCGCCGCCGCTGCGGTGGTATGCGCGCGCAGAGCCACGCAAAGGGACCCCATGCGCATACTCGTCTTCAACGCCGGATCCTCGAGCCTGAAATTCGGGGTGTTCGATGTCGCTCCTGCCGCGCCGCTGGAGCACACGCGCCAGATCTTCAAGGGCGCGTTCGACCGCTTCGGCGCCGATGGCTGCGACGCAAGCCTCGGCACCGACACGCCTGCGCGCAGCCGCGCGCCGCACACGAGCCTCGCTGACGCCATCGCCGCGGTGCCGCCGGTGCTGGCCGAGCACGGGGTGGAGGGGCTCGACGCCATCGGCCACCGGATCGCGCATGGCGGGGCGGAATTCGACCGCGCGACCCGGCTTGATGACGCCATCCTGGAGCGGATCTCCGCGCTGACGCCATTGGCACCGCTGCACAACCCGGCGAACCTGGAGGGCGTGGCGCAGGCGCGCGCGGCGTGGCCGGAGCTGCCGCAATGGGGGGTATTCGACACGGCGTTTCATCTGACCAACCCCGCGCGCGCCACCACCTACGCGGTGCCCGAAGCGTGGCGCGACGCGGGGCTGCGGCGCTACGGGTTTCACGGCACCTCGCACAAATACGTCGCGCGCCGCGCGGCCGAGGCGCTGGGCACCGACCCGCGCGACCTGCGGCTCATCAGCCTGCATCTGGGCAACGGCGCGTCGGCCTGCGCGATCAACCGCGGGCAGAGCATCGACAGCTCGATGGGGATGACCCCGCTCGAAGGGCTGGTGATGGGCACGCGTCCCGGTGACATCGACCCCGGCGCGTTCGGGTTCCTGCAACGCGAGCTGGGGCTGGACATCGACACGATCGAGGCGGCGCTGAACAGCGACAGCGGGTTGAAGGCGCTGACCGGCTCGTCCGACATGCGCGATGTCGAGGGCCGCGCCGCCGAGGGCGACGCGCGGGCGCAGGCGGCGATCAACCTCTATGCCTATCGCGCGCGCAAGTATATCGGCGCCTATGCGGCGGCGATGGGGGGGCTCGATGCGCTGGTCTTCACCGGCGGCATCGGCGAGAACTCGGCCTCGATGCGGCGGCGGATCTGCGACGGGCTGGAATTCATCGGGCTGAAACTGGACCACGACCGCAACATGGGCCTCGCGCTGTCGGGCCGCGCCTGTCCGCAGATCCAGGCCTATGGCGCGCGCGTCCAGGTGCTGGTGACCGAGACCGCCGAGCAGCTGATGATCGCGCATGAGGTCGCCGCCGCGCATCTGGCCCCGCCCGCGCACGCCCCGTCGATCCCGGTGGCGGTGTCGGCGCGCCATGTCCACCTGTCGCAGGACGCTGTCGAGGCGCTGTTCGGCCCCGGCTACCAGCTGACCCCGGACAAGCCCTTGCGCCAGCCGGGCAACTGGGCCGCGGCCGAGCGCGTGACGCTGGAAGGCCCCAAGGGCCGGATCGAGCGCGTGGCGATCCTTGGCCCGACGCGCCCGCGCACGCAGATCGAGGTGTCGCGCACCGACAGTTTCGCGCTGGGCGTCGACGCCCCGGTGCGCCAGAGCGGCGAGCTGGACGGCACGCCGCAGATCCGGCTGATCGGTCCTGCCGGGCATCTGGACACCGACGGGCTGATCGTCGCGGCGCGGCATATCCACCTGAACCCCGCCGACGCGGCAGCGATGGGGCTGGAGGACCGCCAATTCGTGGATGTGCACCTGACGCATTCCGCGCGCGCGCTGAGCTTTGCGCATGTGCTGGTGCGCGTGCAGCCCAATGCCTTCACCGAGATGCACATCGACACCGACGAGGCCAACGCCGCCGGCATCACTGCCGGCACCGAGGGCGAGATCGCGCCCGAGCTGGAAGTGACCGAGCTGAAGGGCAAGCCGGCCGAGTAGCGCCCGCGCACGCCGCCCGGCCGGTGCGCCCACCCGCCCGCCCCGCACCGCCCGGACGGCGTGCGCGGGCGCCGTCGGCGGGGTCAGGCCGCGCCGCGCGGGAGCGGTGTGGTGTGGGTGTCGTAGGGGGTCCAGTCCTCGATATCCGGGTAGAAGCGGCGCCGCCAGGCGCGGACCTTGGGGTTCATGAAGCGCCGCCACAGCGGTGGGATCATCGCCAGCGTGGTGAGCGCCGGGTAGCCATAGGGCAGTTGCGGGGCTTCATCCTCGGAGTAGGTCTGCAGCAGCGGGAAGCGCCGGTCGGGCTTGTAGTGGTGGTCGGAATGGCGCTGGAGGTTGATCATCAGCCAGTTCGACGCCTTGTGCGCCGCGTTCCAGCTGTGGCGCGGGCGCACGGGTTCATAGCGGCCATCGCCCAGATAGCGGCGGGTGAGGCCGTAATGTTCGATGTAGTTGGTCAGCTCCAGCTGCCAGATCGCGATCGCCGCCTGCCAGATGAAGAGCGCAAGCCCCAATGGGCCGGCGATGGCGAAGGCGAGCGCGAGGAACCCGATCTGCAGCGTGGCGTAGCGCCAGAACGGGTTGGACCAGTGCCACGCGCTCAGCCCCTTGCGCGCGAGCATCGCCGCCTCGGCCCGCAGCGCCGAGGGCGGGCAGTCGCGCAGCACGCGCCAGAAATAGGCCTGAAAGCCCTCGTTGAGCCGCGCAGTCACCGGGTCGCGCGGGGTGCCCACGTAGCGGTGATGGACCAGCAGGTGTTCCGAGCGGAAATGGCTGTAGAGCACCGAGGCCAGCAGCAGGTCCGCGAGCCAGCGTTCGGCCGGGGATTTCTGGTGCAGAAGCTCGTGCGAATAGACGATGCCGATCACCCCCGACATCACGCCGACGCCGAAGAACAGCGCCACGACCTCGGCCCGGTGCAGGTGATCGGTGGCGCTGACCCACCACAGCGCGCCGAAGATCACGATGACCTGGATCGGGAACCAGATCAGCGTGATCGCGCGATACCAGATGAGGTCCGATGTCGGGGTGTCGGGGTCGGCGTTGTCCTCGTTCAGCCCGGTGAGGAAGTCGAGCAGCGTGAACACGCCCCAGCCATAGACCGGCATCGCCAGCAGCCACCACCCGCCCCACCACGCCGCCGCTGCGATCATCGGCACGAAGCCCAGGCTGACCCAAAAGGGCAGCGCGGCGGTGAGCGAGCGGAAGGCGGCGGGGGACAGCATGCGTCTAGCGGCGGTTGTCGCCGACGAGCCCCGGCATCAGGTCGGGCTGGACGATCTCGATCCAGTAGCCGTCGGGGTCTCGGATGAAGGCGATTTCCTTCATCCCGCCTTCGCCCAGGCGCTTCTGGAAGGTGACGCCCAGCCGGTCGAAGCGCGCGCAGGCGGCCTCGATGTCCGGCACCGCGACGCAGATATGGCCGAAACCCTTGGGGTCGGTGTTGCCCGAGTGCATTTCGGTGTCGTCAGCCTCGGTCCCCCAGTTATGGGTGAGCTCCAGCAGGCCGGCGCGGCTGAAGGTGTCCGCGAGCGACCCGTCTGCCTGGTCGGCGTGCCCGCGCGGCTGCAGGAAATAGAGCGAGAACCGCGCGGCGTCGAAATCGAGCCGCGTGACCAGCCGGAAGCCCAGCACGTCGCGGTAGAAGACGAGCGATCGCTCCGGATCCTTGATCCGGAACATGGTGTGGGTCAGGACATAGCCATCGGTTTCGGTGCTGTCGCTGGGCATGGGCGCTCCATCGTTGCATGATCTGCACTCAGGATAGTCTGCGGCGCGTGGCGCGCAAGCGGCGCAGGGTCACGGCAGCGCGGCGAGGTCGGCCTCGGCCAGGGTCCAGACCTTGCGCATGAGGGTGGGCAGGGCGGTGGGGTCGAAGTCCTGCAGTGGCACGAACCCGCCACGCGTCGGGGCGGCGGTGGTCTCCACGCGCGCCAGCATGGGGCGCAGGCGCAGGTGGAAATGGGTGAAGGTGTGGCGCACCTCGGCCTCCAGCCTGTGCCACGTCGCGTCCAGCGGCGGGGCGGGGGCGGGGTCGTCCGACCAGTCCGAGCACGGCCAGCCCAGCATCCCCCCCAGCAGCCCGCGCGTGGGCCGCGCCTCGAGCAACACCGCGCCGTCGCTGCGCTGCACCACATAGGCAAGCCCCAGCCGCACGGGCTTGGCGGGTTTGGGCGATTTGCGCGGCAGTTCCCCGGCGATGCCCTGCGCGCGCGCCGCGCAAGCGGGGGCGATGGGGCAGATGCCGCAGGCGGGCCGGCGCGGGGTGCAGATCGTCGCGCCCAGGTCCATGACCGCCTGCGCGTAGTCGCCGGGGCGCTCCGCGGGCGTCAGGGTGGCGGCATGCGCGGTGAGCGTTGGCTTCGCACCGGGCAGCGGGTCGGTGACAGCGAACAGCCGCGCCATCACGCGTTCGACATTGCCGTCGACCACGGTTTCGGGGTGATCGAAGGCGATGGCGGCGATGGCGGCGGCAGTGTAGGGGCCGATGCCCGGAAGCTCCTGCAGCGCTGTGCGGTTGCGCGGAAAGCCACCGCGCGCGGCCACGATGCGCGCGCATTTCAGCAGGTTGCGCGCGCGGGCGTAGTAGCCCAGGCCCGCCCATTCGGCCATCACGGCGCTGTCCTCGGCCGCGGCGAGCGCGCGGATATCGGGCCAGCGCGTCATGAAGCGCTGGAAATAGCCTCCGGCGGCGGCGACGGTTGTCTGCTGCAGCATCACCTCGGACAGCCAGACGCGATAGGGATCAGGCCGGTCGCGGGACTGCGGCGGCACGCGCCAGGGCAGCGCGCGGGCGTGTTGGTCGTACCAGGCCAGCAGCGCGGGGGCGATCGCGGCGGGCGCGGCGGTGTCACGCATTCTTGAGGCTCCTGTCGTGGCGGCTCTGTCGGCGCCACTGGCGTTCGCGGGCGTCTGCGATAGAATAGAGCCTGACCGCGCAGACACCAGAGGGGGCGCATGAGCGCGCGCAGGACCGACACCACCAAGGCCGTCGCCGCCCGGCGCGGACGCGGGTTCGAGCCCGCCGCGGGGCTGCTGCGCGAACGCATCCGCAAGGCCGGCGAGACGCGTGGCTTCGCGGTGGCGCGGCTCGTCACCCATTGGGCCGAGGTCGCGGGCCCCGAGATCGCCGCCATGTGCCGCCCGCTTCGCGTGAGCTATGGCCGCGGCGGCTTCGGCGGCACGCTGACACTGCTGGTGTCGGGGGCGCAGGCGCCCGTGGTGCAGATGCAACTGCCGCGCCTGCGCGACCGGGTGAACGCGTGCTACGGCTTCAACGCAATTGCCCGCATCCGGCTGACCCAGACCGCGCCCGAACCCGGCTTCGCGGCTGGGTTCGCCGAGGCGCAGACGCCGTTCACCCCCGCACCGGCGGCGCGGACCACGCCGCCCGCCGAGGTGGTCACCGCCGCGCGCAGCGCCGCCGGCGACGTGGCCGATGACGACCTGCGCTCGGCGCTCGAGGCGCTGGCCCGGAATGTGCTGTCGCGCACGCATCGTTCGAAAGGAAGCTGACATGATGAAATGGATCGTTCCCGCCGCCGCGGTGGTTGCCCTTGGGGCCGGTGGCGCGTGGTGGATGACACGCTCGGACGCGCCCGCCGCGGCCCCCGAGCTGCCCGGCGGCGCCGCCTCGGCGCAGACCGTTGACGCCGCCGACCTGCCCGAGGTCGCCGAGATCACGCTTGGCGACCCGGACGCGCCCGTGCAGATCGTGGAATATGCTTCGTTCACATGCCCGCATTGCGCCAATTTCCACGCCGGGCCGTTCCAGCAGATCAAGTCCGACTTCATCGAGACCGGGCTTGTTCATTACACCATCCGCGAGGTGTTCTTCGATCGCTACGGGCTCTGGGCGGCGATGGTTGCGCGCTGCGATGGCCCCGAGCGCTTCCACGGGATCGTCGAGATGATCTATGCCACCCAGCGCGAGTGGCTTTCGGGGGACAGCGATGCCGATGTCGCCAACAACCTGCGCCGGATCGGGCGGCAGGCGGGGATGAGCACCGACGAGGTCAACGCCTGCCTCGAGGATCGCGACAAGGCGCTGGCGCTGACCGCGACCTTCCAGGCCAACGCCGAGGCCGACGACATTCGCGCCACGCCCACCTTCATGATCAACGGCGAGCAGTTCTCGAACATGCCCTTCGAAGAGTTCGAACAGCTGATCAACGACCGCATCGACGGGTGACGGTCGTCGCGCCTGCGGCCATTCTGCGTTAACCTCGCATCCGTAAATCGAGTGTTACACTGGGACGGGGGAGCGAGTCGGCCTTGGCCGGGTCGAGTGGATGGTGGCAGGTGGAAGGGATCGCGACGTGGACATGCGATCTGATGTTGTGGCGTCGGACTTGCGCTTTCAGGCACTCGTTGTCGAGTTGCTGAACGACCTGCTGCGGGCAAGCCCGGCGCAGGTCGATCCTGCGATCAACGATGTGCTGGCCCGGCTGGGCCGCGCCTGCGGGTCCGACCGCGCCTATGTGTTCCGCCTGCGCGAGGGGGAGCTGCTGTTCAACACCCATGAATGGGTCTCGGCAGGCACCGAGCCTGCGATCGACCAGCTTCAGGGGCTGGATGCCGCGATGCTGGCGGGCTGGCGCGAGGTGTTCGAAGCGGGGTCGCATGTCTACATCCCCGATATCGCGCAGATGCCGCCCGACGATCCGTTGAAGTCGACGCTGGAGACCCAGCAGATCAAGTCCCTGCTCTCGGTGCCGCTGTCACATGGCGGTCGGTTCGTGGGGTTCGCGGGCTTCGATGCGGTGCGCGCGCATCGCCGCTTCAGCGACGGCGAGATCATGCTGCTGCGCTCGGTCGCCGACATGATGACGACCGTGATCCAGCGGCGCGAAGCCATCGCCGAGGTTGATCAGGCCGAGCGCCGCAGCCGCCAGTTTCAGGGGCATCTGCAGGCAACGCTGGACGCGCTGCCCGATCTGGTGCTCGAGGTCGATGCGGACGGCGTGGTCCAGGGGATGCATTCCGGCGCGCCCGAGGATTTCGCGGTGATGCCCGATCAGGTGCCGGGCCGGTCGATCGAAGCGGTGTTCCCGCCCGGAGCTGCGGCATTGGCGCGGCGCGTGATGGCCGAAGTGGACCGCTGCGGGCGCAGCGGCGGGCATGCCTTTCGCTGGGACGGCGCCAGCGGTCCCGCCTGGTTCGAACTGAGCGCCGCACGCCGCGCCGGCGCGTCGGCCGCGGCGGCGCCCGACTATGTCTTCGTGATCCGCAACATCACCGATCGGGTCAAGGCCGAGCGCGAAGCCCGCCGCCAGAGCATCATGCTGCAGGCGATGTTCGACCGCTCTCCGGTGGCGATCGCGCTGCTGGAGCTTGAAACCGGGCGCTGTCTGGACGCGAACGCGGCGCTTTTGCGCGAAACCGGCTATACATCGGCGGAATTCCTGCAGCACCCCGCGCTGTCCTTTGTGACGGCTGACGACCCTGACGCGGCGCGGGCCGCGCTCCGCCAGCTTGATGCGGACCAGAGCTTCGGCCCGATCAGGCTCGATATCCGCACGGTCAGCGGCGCGTCGAAGCCGGTCGAGGCGCGCGGGGTCCGCTACACCTGCGAGGATGGCCGCGCGCTGGCGTGGATCTTCGCGCAGGACCTGACCGACCGGCTGCAACACGAACGCGATCTGGCCTGCCGGACCGAAGAAGCGCTGACCGCGCGGCGGCAGCTGGTCAACGCGGTCGAGGCCCTGCCCGACGGCTTCATGTATTTCGATCACAATCAGCGGCTTGTGCTGTGCAACGAAAGCCAGCAGAAGATCTTCGGCACGGACGATCCCATTTTCCGCATTGGCACGACATATCCGGAAATCGTCCACGCGGTCGCTGCTGCGGGCCTTATCGCCGGCGCGCCCGGCGACGTCGAGGCGTGGGTCTCTGACCGGCTCGGGCTGCTGGACGAGGGCGCGCGGTCCGAATCCGAAGCCCACCTCACCGATGGGCGCGTGTTCCGGATGCTCGAGCAGCGCACGCCTGACGGGGGCATGGTCGCGCTGCGCACCGACATAACCGCGCTCAGCCGCACCCGGCAGCGGCTGCGGGCCATCATCGAAGGCGCCGCCGTGGGCACGTGGGAATGGGACCTGGTTTCGGACGCGAACGTCATCAACGACCGCTGGGCGCAGATGATCGGTTACGACCGCGCCGAGCTCGAGCCGATGCACATCGACCGGTGGCGCGCGCTGGTGCACCCCGACGATTTCAAGGTCGCCGAGGCGCGGCTGGCCGAGGTCTTCACGGGGCGCAGCACCCAGTTCACCTATGAAATGCGGCTGCGTCACAAGCGGGGCCACTGGGTGCGGGTGCTCAGCAAGGGGCGGGTGTCGCAGACCGACGCGCAGGGGCGGCCCGTGGCGATGGCGGGAATTCACCTCGATGTCACGCGCGAGCGGTTGCAGGCCGAGGCGCTGGAGCGCACCAACGCCGAGCTTCAGTCCGCGCTCGCCCGCCAGCGCCTGGCGGAGCGTCGGTTCTTCGACATCGAGTCCGTCAGCAGCGACTGGTTCTGGGAAATGGACGCCCAGCTGCGTTTCAGCTACATCTCCCCGAGCATCGAGACGATCACGGGTGTGCGGATATCCGAGCATCTGGGCAAGACGTTGGCGGAGCGGCTGGCCGAGGTCTCCGAGGCGCGCGAAACCGCCGAATGGTCCCATGTGCTGTCCAGCCTCGACGCCCGGCAGCCGTTTTCCGATTTCGTCTACAGCACGCGTGACGTCCGCGGCGGCCTGCGCTGGCTACGGCTGAGCGGCAACCCGATCTTCGGCGCCGACGGCCGTTTCGCCGGGTATCGCGGGGTCGGATCGGATGTCACGGCCTTTGTCGAAGCGCGCGAACGCGCAGAGCATGCGAACCGTGCGAAGTCGGCGTTCCTGGCAAACATGAGCCACGAGATCCGCACGCCGCTGAACGGCGTCCTGGGGATGGCGGAGCTTCTGGAGCTGGAGCTTGCGGACGCGCCGCAGCGCGAGCTGGTGGAGGCGATCCGCACCTCGGGCGAGAGCCTGCTGAGCCTGCTCAACGACCTTCTGGACACGGCCAAGATCGAAGCCGGCAAACTGACGCTCGACGACGCGCCCTTCCCGCCGACCGCGCTGATCGAGGCGGTTGCCCCGGCCTATACCGAGCTTGCCCGCCGCAAGGGGCTGCGCCTTGACGCGCGCGCGGGGCCGGGCGCGGCGATCGCGCGGCGCGGCGACGCGCATCGCCTGACGCAGATCCTGCACAATCTGCTCAGCAACGCCATCAAGTTCACCGAAGCTGGTTCGGTGACGCTGACCATCGGGGCCGAGCGCCGCGACGCTCCGCTGGTGATCGAGGTGCGCGATACCGGCATCGGCATGGACAAGGGCGCGCTTGGGCGGATGTTCGACCCGTTCGAACAGGCCGACGGCTCGACCACGCGGCGCTTTGGCGGCACCGGGCTGGGGATGTCGATCGTGCGGCATCTGGTCGATGCGATGGGCGGCGAGATCGCGGTCGACAGCGCCGTGGGCGAGGGAACGCGCATCCGCATCGCGCTTCCCCTGCCGGCCTGCGATGACGCCCCGCGCGAGGCGACACCGCCCGCAGCGGAAGCGCCGCGCGCCGAGTTGCCGGGCGTGCGGTTGCTTGCGGCGGATGACAACGCGACCAACCGCCGGATCCTGACCCTGATGCTGGCGCGCGCGGGCGCCGATGTGGTCATGGTCGATGACGGCCAGCAGGCGGTCGATGCCTTCGCTGCGTGTCCGGACGGGTTCGATCTGCTGCTGCTGGACATCTCGATGCCGCAGCTTGACGGGATCGCGGCGCTTGGACAGATGCGTGACGTCGCCGCCCGGGACGGCGCGCCATTGCCCCCCGCGATCGCGATCACGGCGAATGTGCTGCAGGATCAGATTGCCGAACTGCGCGACGCCGGGTTCGGCGGGCATGTGCCCAAGCCGTTTCGCGCCGCGCAACTCATCGCCGAGCTCTGCCGCCTGCTCCCTGCCCGTGACGCCTCGGCCGCGCCATAACCCGCGGCTGCGGTGTTCGGGTCTTCGGCGGCGCCCACGCGTTGGGGCGCGGGTGATCTTGTTGGCGCAGCCTGCGCGCGATACGGTCAGCGCTTCACACCACGCCCCGCACAGGCTCGAGACGCATGCCCATACGCAACCGCTTTGCCGAAATGCTGCCCCAGCTTGCCGCCTGGCGGCAGGACCTGCACGCCCACCCCGAACTGCGCTTCGCCTGCCATCGCACCGCCGCGCTTGTCGCCGAGCGGCTGCGGGCCTTCGGCTGCGACGAGGTCGTCGAAGGGATCGCCGAGACCGGCGTCGTGGGCGTGATCCGCGGGCGCGATGGCGCCTCGGGCCGGGTGGTGGGGCTGCGCGCGGACATGGATGCGCTGCCGATCACCGAAGCCACGGGCAAGCCATACACTTCGCGGACGCCGGGGCTGATGCACGCCTGCGGCCATGACGGGCACACCACCATGCTGCTGGGCGCGGCGCAGTATCTGGCCGAGACGCGCAATTTCGACGGCACCGTGGTGGTGATCTTCCAGCCGGCCGAGGAGGGCGGCGCCGGCGCCAAGGTGATGTGCGACGAGGGGCTGATGGAGCGCTTCGGCATCGACGAGGTCTATGCCATGCACAACCGCCCCGGCCACGACTTCGGCGAGTTCGTCATCCGCCCGGGGCCGTTCTACGCCTCGGCCGACGAGTTCACCGTCACGATCGAGGGCCGCGGCGGGCATGCGGCCAAGCCCCACGACTGCATCGACCCCACCGTCGCGGCGGCGCAGATCGTGCTGGCGCTGCAGACTGTGGTCAGCCGCAACGCCGATCCGACCGGGCATATCGTGGTGTCGGTCTGCACCTTCACCACCTCGTCGACCGCGTTCAACGTGATCCCGCAGGAGGTGCTGCTGCGCGGCACCGTGCGCACCCTGACCGATGAACTGCGCGATCTGGCCGAGGAGCGGATCCGCGCGCTGATCACCCACACCGCCACCGCCCACGGCGCGCGCGCCGACATCGCCTATGACCGCAATTACCCGGTGATGGTCAACCACCCTGCGCAGACCGAGGTTGCGCTTGATGTGGGCCGTGCGATCACCGGGCGCGGCATCATCGGCCCCTACAACATGGGCGGCGAGGATTTCGCCTACATGCTGCAGGAACGCCCCGGCGCCTATATCGTGCTCGGCGCGGGGCCGGGGGCGAAGCTGCACCACCCCGAATACGATTTCAACGACGAGATCATGCCCATCGGCTGCAGCTGGTTCGCAGGCATCGCCGAGGCGCGCCTGCCGCGCGCGGGCTGACCGGATGCTCCCCGGCGCCGAGCCTGCGCGCATGATTGCGGTGCTGATCCTGCCGGGCTTTCCGATGGGGTGCCTGTCCTCGGTGATTGAACCCCTGCGCGCGGCGTGCGAGATCGCGGAGCGCCGCGCCTATCGCTGGCAGGTGGTCAGCGAGACCGGCGCGCCGGTGACCTGCTCGGCCGGCATTGCCTTCGCCGCCGACTGCGCGCTTGGCGATCTGGAGCCGCCGCAGGCGCTTTACGTCATCGCCAGCCCGCAAGCCGCCTCGGCCGCGTCGCGCGCCACGCTCGGCGCGCTGCGCCGGCTGGACCGCGCGGGTGTCACGCTGGGCGCGTTCAGCGGCGGCGTGTTCGCGCTGGGGCGCGCGGGGCTGCTGGACGGGCACCGATGCTCGGTCCACTGGTGCTATGAAGCCGCATTCCGGGCGGCCTTTCCGCTTGCCATCCCCGAAGACTCGGTGCTCACCATCGACCGGCGGCGCGAGACCGCGTCGGGCGCGAACGCGGTGTTCGACCTGATGCTGCGCCGGATCGCCGACGAGCTCGACCCCGCCATCATGACCGAGGTCGCGTGCTGGTTCCAGCACCCGATGGTGCGTTCGGAAGCCGTCAGCCAGCGCCGCCCCGCCGCGCGCGGCGGGCTTGCCGCCGACATGTTGCCCGCGCCCGTCGCCCGCGCGGTGGCGATCTTCGCGGACAACATCGAGACCCCGGTTCAGATCGGCGCTGTCGCACGGCAGGCAGCGGTGTCCGAGCGCCAGCTCGAGCGCGTGTTCAAGGCCGCGACCGGGCTTGGCCCGCTGGCCTATTATCGGCAGATGCGGCTCAACGCGGCGCGGCAGTTGGTGCTCTATTCGCGCGACACGCTGGCCGAGGTGGCGTTTCGGACGGGCTTTTCCTCGGCCGCGCGCATGGCGCGGCAGTATCGCGCCGCATTCGGGGTCACGCCGGATGCCGACCGCCGAAGCGTCGACCAGTTGGGCAGCCGCGCGCCCCTTGCGCTTGGCGCCCGCGCTGGGCACAAGAAGCCTGGCAGCAAGGGAGGCAGCGATGGCGAAGAAGATCCTGATCCTCGGAGCGTCCTACGGGTCGCTTCTGGGCACCAAGCTGGTGATGGCCGGCCATGACGTGACGCTGGTGTGTCGCGCGGCCACCGCCGAGATCATCAACGCCGAGGGCACCGAAGTGCGCCTGAAGCTGCGCGGCGAGGACACGCACCGCGCCTTTCGCTCGGCCGATCTGCCGGGCCGGCTGGATGCCGCCGCGCCCGATGCCGCAGACCCTGCCGGCTACGATCTGGTGGCGCTGGCCATGTCCGAACCGCAATACGGCGCGCCCGATATCCGCGCGCTGATGTCGCGCGTGGCCGCGTCGGGGGTGGCGTGCCTGTCGATCATGAACATGCCGCCCTTGCCGTATCTGCGGCGCGTTCCGGGGCTCGATGCCGACGCGCTGGCGGACTGCTTCAACGATCCGGGCGTCTGGGACGGGTTCGACCCCGGCCGTGTGAGCCTGTGCAGCCCCGACCCGCAGGCGTTCCGCCCCGAAGGCGCACGCCCCAACGTGCTGCATGTGGGTCTGCCCACCAACTTCAAGGCCGCGCCCTTCGCCGACCCGGCGCACACCGCGCTGCTGCAGGAGCTCGCCGCCGGGATCGAGGCGCTGCGTGTCGACGGCCAGGAGGTGCCGGTCAAGCTGCGGGTCCACGGCTCGCTGTTCGTGCCCTTCGCGAAATGGGCGATGCTGCTGACCGGCAACTATCGCTGCGTGCTCGATGACGGCGTGCAGCCGATCCGCGCTGCGGTGCATGACGATCCGGCGCGCGCGCGCGCGGTCTACGATCTGGTCAACGCGCTGGTGCGCAAGCTGGGCGCGGACGACGCCGATCTTGTCCCGTTCGACAAATACGCCGCCGCGGCCGAGGGACTGCTGAAGCCGTCATCGGCTGCGCGCGCGATCGATGCGGGTGCTGCGCAGATCGAGCGCGTGGACCGGCTGGTCAAGGGCATCGCCGACCAACTCGGGATGGGCTCGGAATTGCTGGACGCGACCGTGGCACGGGTCGATGCGCGGCTGGCGGAGAACCGGCGCCGGGCGGGCTGAGCGCGCGTGCGGCTGAGCCTCGCCGATCTGTCCGAGCTGCGCGCGCTTGTCGCAGCGCGGGTGGACGCGATCATCGACGTGCGCGCGCCGCACGAATACGCCGAGGATCACCTGCCCGGCGCGATCAACCTGCCCGTGCTCAGCGACGCCGAGCGCGCGCAGGTCGGCACCGTCTATGTCCAGCAAAGCCGGTTCGAGGCGCGCCGCCTTGGCGCGGCGCTGGTCGCGCGCAATGCCGCGCGGCATCTGGAGGGGCCGCTTGCCGAGTGCCCGCCGCGCTGGCGTCCGCTGGTCTATTGCTGGCGCGGCGGGCAGCGCTCGGGGGCGTTCGCGACGATCCTTCAGCAGGTCGGCTGGCCGGTGCGCGTTCTGGACGGCGGTTATCGCGGCTACCGCCGGTTGGTGGTGCGCGCGATGTATGAGGCGCCGTTTCCCGCGCCGGTGGTGGTGCTGGATGGCGACACCGGCAGCGCCAAGACCGCCGTGATCGCCCGGCTGGCGGTCCACGGTGTGCAGGCGCTTGATCTTGAGGCGATGGCCCGGCATCGCGGCTCGCTCTTTGGTGCCGAGGCCGGGCCGCAGCCCGCGCAGAAGGGGTTCGAAAGCGCGCTCGCTGCCGGGATGGGCGCGCTTGACCCCGCCCGCCCGGTGGTGGTGGAGGCGGAATCGAACCGCATCGGCGAGGTGCTGCTGCCGCCCGCGCTGTGGCAGGCGATGCAGGCCGCGCCGCGTGTGGTGATCGACGCGCCGCGGCCTGCGCGCGCGGCGTATCTGGCGCGCGACTACGCGCATCTGGGTGCCGACCCTGATGCGCTGGCCACGCGCATCGCCGCGCTGTCGCCGTGGCACGCCCGCGCGCAGATCGATGCGTGGCAGGGGCTGGCGCGCGCGGGGGCACTGCCCGAGCTTGCCAATGCGCTGCTCGAACACCACTATGACCCGCGCTACCGCCGGTCGCGCGCGCAGCGCCCCGCGCCGCTTGCGGTGCTCGAGACCCCGGCGCTTGATGCCTCCGCGCTTGATGCTCTGGCAAAGCGGCTGGCCGGCCTGCTGGGGGCATCGAAAATTGACGCCCCGCACCCTCGGCGTTAGCGTTACCGCACACCAAGGGGCCGCCAGCGCCCCGCTGCGGAGGACCCCGATGACCCATATTCTGGCGCTCGACCAAGGCACCACATCCAGCCGCGCGATCCTGTTCGACAGCGCGTTGAAGATCGCCGCCATGGCGCAGGAGGAATTCACCCAGCACTACCCGGCCTCGGGGTGGGTCGAGCATGAGGTCGAGGATCTTTGGGCCACCACGCTGCGCAGCGCCCGCGCGGTGCTGGCGCGCCGCGACGTCAACGCCGGCGACGTGGTCGCCATCGGCATCACCAACCAGCGCGAGACCACGCTGGTCTGGGACCGCCACACCGGCGAGCCCATCCACCGCGCCATCGTCTGGCAGGACCGGCGCACCGCCGATCTGTGCGCCGCACTCGAGGCCGCGGGCCACGGCCCCATGATCACCGAGCGCACGGGGCTGCTGCTGGACCCGTATTTCTCGGCCACAAAGCTGAAATGGCTGCTCGATCATGTCGACGGCGCCCGCGCGCGGGCGCGGGCGGGCGATCTGCTGTTCGGCACGGTGGACAGCTACCTGATCTGGCGGCTGACGGGCGGCAAGCGCCACGTCACCGACGCCACCAACGCCGCGCGCACCATGCTTTACGACATCTCCAAGGGCCGGTGGAGCACCACGATCTGCGGCCTGCTGGACATCCCCACCGCGATGCTCCCCGAGGTGCTGGATTGCAACGCCGAGTTCGGCACCACCGAGCCGTCATTGCTGGGGCGCGCGCTGCCCATTCGCGGCGTGGCGGGTGACCAGCAGGCAGCGACCATCGGACAGGCGTGCTTTGCGCCGGGGATGCTGAAATCCACCTACGGCACCGGGTGCTTTGCGCTTCTGAACACCGGCGACACGCTGGTGCGCTCGAAAAACCGGCTGCTGGGGACGATCGCGTATCGGCTGGACGGCAAGGTGACCTATGCGCTCGAAGGGTCGATCTTCATCGCGGGGGCCGTGGTGCAATGGCTGCGCGACGGGTTGAAGGTGATCGAGGCCGCCCCCGATACCCAGCCGCTGGCCGAGCGCGCCGATCCCAAACAGCAGTTGCTGCTGGTCCCGGCCTTCACCGGGCTGGGCGCGCCCTACTGGAACTCGGAGTGCCGCGGCGCGGTGTTCGGGCTCACGCGCAACTCGGGGCCGGCGGAGTTCGCCCGCGCGGCGCTGGAGAGCGTGGGCTTCCAGACCCGCGACCTGCTGGAGGCGATGCACGCCGACCTGCCCGACCAGACCGAGGCCGTGCTGCGCGTCGATGGCGGGATGAGCGCGAACGACTACGCGATGCAGGCGCTCGCAGATATCCTGGGCGCGCCCGTGGACCGCCCCGAGGTGCTGGAGACCACG
>PUOA01000062.1 GCA_003551925.1 Paracoccaceae bacterium | reverse complement strand
TCCACGCAGAGGGGATCGAGCTGGGATGGAAGTTCAGTACGTCCATCCCAGCTCTCGATCCATACAAGCACAAGTCCTTGGGGAGCATAGCCGTACGGTCCTGCTAGAACCTCGTCTCGGTGCTGTAGCAGGCGAGGAATGGCGTCGCGCCACCGGTTCCCTGGCGTATCGCTGTGGACAAGCTCAACGATGGAGCGGTTCCCAAAACCGCTGTTCATCCGTGAGATGCCGGGATTGCCCCTCCCGAAGAAACCACTCATGGTCTGTACACTTATGAGCGCGTAGATCCACTCATCGGCGTGGGGTCGTAACGCGCGAGCCTTCTTGAGTTCGTGATTCTTGGCTGTAGCAAGGAGGTCCAGTGCGTCTGGAGTGTGCGCCCGCAGCTTGAGTTTCTTCGTATCATCTTCAGGAAGCGGGGGTTGCATGAAGGCTGGACGAGCGAGATCGTCCACAACAAGCTTCCAGGCATCCTCTCCCGCGTCTCCCGATAGGGAGAGAAGTCCCTCACGCCAATAGTCCTCGCTCTGTACAGGATCCGTGTGTCCTCCCCGAGCAAGGACCGCAGTCGCAAGCTGACAGAGGAACACGTGAAACGCATCTTCCTGATGACGCTGGATACCGACCAGGTGTCTTACTCCATTGCGCCCCAGCGCGGCCATCAGCCTAGGTAAGCTCATGTCCTCCAAGCCATCAGGTGTCTGAATCCGCAAGACGTGATCGCTCAGTAGGTTCACCTATCCACCTCCAATCCAAAGCGGCTGTACCGATAACGGCGATCTGCACAACGAAGAAGAGCAACGCCTTCATGGATGTCTTCCACGGTGACCTCCTCGCTGGGCTGTTGTGGCGCCATGTGGCCTGGGATGACGATCTGTCGGAGGGTCTGTCCGAAGGGGCTCTTAATCGGATCATTTAGGGGAAGCTGGAGATTGTTCGCTCCCAGGCGGGTGACCACCTCTCCCCCAGACTCGTTGAACTCGAATTCTCCGAAGTGCTTGTCGAACACCGCCGCTGCATGGCTAGCGTTGATGGTGCGGGCTAGTTCACCCCCCTCGATGTTCTGTCCGTGAAGGCTCCACCCCTCCCCCTCAAGGGAAGACAGACTTTCAGGGTGGGTCACCTGCTCCACGAGGTACCGGTTGTCCCTTGGAATGCTCACCTCCCTTGCCTCCGTGAGCGTGCGCCTCGTTAGCTCAAGGGTTCGCAGATCCTCATACACGCTTCCGTACCCGAGTTTCTTGTACGCAGCCGTTACATTTCCCCGCCGATCAAGAGCCGTCTCCAAGTCCTGCTCGGGGGTAAGAAGAAGACAGCGCGCCTCTTCACAGTGCGATGGACGTGCGCGCTTATGACGGTGAAGCCTCCCTACCCGTTGCAGGAGAACGTCTGCTGGTGCGAGATCAGAGACCATGAAGTCGGCGTCGATGTCTAGGCTTTGCTCAAGCGTCTGCGTGCCTATCAGAAGGACTGGTCCTGGAGGGCTGGAGCTTCCAAGGCGCTTGCTCACCTCTGCATCGAGCAACTCCCGGTCCTCCGGGGCGAACCTCCCATGATGGGGGCAGATCACCCCGTGGCAGGAGAACCACCAGGCGTCATCCATCGCAGCATGTCCTTCCAGAGAATGCATCAGGGCGTTAGCGCGGGCAACCGTGTTCATGACGACGAGAATCCGGGCACCCTCGGCCAGAGCTCTGACCAAGCGCTCCGCCACGGCCTCCGGTCTGAAAGCTACAGGCACACCCTCGAAGAGAACGCGCTTGGCTTGTGTGGAGGAGCTTCCGACGCTGCGAGGAGCGCTCCCAACCATGGATAGCGCTGGATAGGGAACCTGTTGCGCTGTGTGCAGGTCGAGCAAAGTCTTCGTGTCATCTGTAAGGGATACGTACTCATGACGTGCCCGAGCCCCCAGGGTCGCGGAGAGGAGCATAGCGCGTCCCCCAGTTCCCAGGTGATGCTTAAGAAGGGAGCTCAACAGGCGTGACATGTACACATCAGAAGCGTGCACTTCATCGACCACCAATAAACTGCGATCAAGACAGACCGAGCGGAGGTGTGCGTGCGCTGTCTGCACACCGGAGAGTAAGGCCTGGTCGATGGTGCCCACAGCAACAGTCGCCGCGAGGAACCGCTTGGGTCTCTCAGCGGCCCATTGGCGTTCACGACGGCGTAACGTGTCGTCGTCCTGCCAGCGGTTGCTCTCCTCATCTTGCGGTAGGGTTTCGCGCATCGAGACACCGTCTACCTCTGCATACCCCGGGACTGCAAGCACTGTCACCGGTCGTGCTTGGTCATCCGGGAACCATCGTTCGATGGTCCTGTGTACGCGTCCATAGAGCTCCCGAGCGGCAACTCTTGTCGGTAGGGCGAAGTACAGGCTATCGACCTTGCCACAAGCGAACAACTTGAAGAACCAATCGAGTGCTGCCTCTGTCTTCCCAGATCCCGTCTCTGACTCAGCGATGATCAACGGTGTACCTGGGTCCTCAGGGTCAAGGGCATCGACAGCTTCTTGGAGTGGATAAGGAGCGAATTCGAATCGCACTGCAAAGTCCTGTGGACCTTGCTGTAGCTGGGATTGCAGTTCCGTGACATGCAGCCCCACTGTTCGCAGAAGAAGAGGGATCGTCTTCTCGTTGTGGCGCAGGCGGTCTTCTAAGCTCACATCGTTGACGGGAAACCAGTACTGGTGGGAGCCCAACCAGTCAGCCAGCATCACCAGACCAGCAACACGATGATGGAATCGAGGTTCGCCAGGCAACGGGGGGCCCTCTCCTTCGAACGCTCTTGGAAACGCTCTCCTGCCCCAGTCAATGATACTTGCCACAGCGGCCATGGGATCACGTTGTGCTTGTGGGTGCCACCATTCTTTCCGTGCCAACCAATAGGTTCCGGTCTTCTCTCCACCGAATCTCAGAGGCCACCCGTGATGGGAGAATACTGCGAGGAGGTAACTGTAGGCGCTCTCCCCATCAGGAAACCAGGTATGTATGTCTTCTGGTAGCGAACTCATGAAGGACTCGTGAAGGTCTTCATCCAGAGCCTCGAGATCGAGCAGTGGAGCGAGCTCGCGGATGTGCCCCGCTTGTGCTGCCTTGGAGTCAAAGATCTTGAGCTGGAAACCCAGGTTGGCCTTTCCTGCATCATGAAGCATGGCAAGCACAGCCAGTCGATCTAGCTGCTGATCGGCAAGAGATCCGACGGAAAGCCGAAAGAGCGTACGCCTTGTACCATCCAAATCGCAGAGACTGCGGAACACCATACCCACATCGAGACAGTGCGCGGCAAGGGGGAGATACTGAGTGCCAGCGCGTGCCACTTTTCCCCAGAAGACTCCGCTGCGTTCAAGCTCAGTGGATGTCCAAGGAGTTGCCATCAGCCAAAGCACCTGCCTTGTTGATCCTGAACGTCCTTCGTCACCGCAACCACTCTGGATCGTTCCCAGAACAGCCATTAACCGGACGAAGTACCGATACATCTTGGTGCGTGGAAACCCTCTCTTCTACCTCCTTCTCCATCCTAGCATTTCGGTGTACCCAAGATGAAGTTGGGATGGAGATGCAATCGATCACTTCTGTCCTCTAGAAGAGCTCCGTGCGTACGGGGAAACCGTTTCCAACGTTGGAAAGCTCTGTCGGTGGCACGGTCGATCCCCGCGTGTACGGGGGAGCCGGCATCCTCAATATCGCCATTGTGGATCTTCCAGGTCGATCCCCGCGTGTACGGGGGAGCCCTATGCAGCAGGGCGTCGATGCGTTGCCCCAGGGGTCGATCCCCGCGTGTACGGGGGAGCCGTGTACCGTGCCGTAGTTCCAAGGGCAAGATCGGGTCGATCCCCGCGTGTACGGGGGAGCCTGAGGAATGGTCCCCGTCAACAACCTTGGCTTGGGTCGATCCCCGCGTGTACGGGGGAGCCCCCCTCCGGGGAGAGGCCCGATCCCTGCGTCGCGGTCGATCCCCGCGTGTACGGGGGAGCCGTGATTCCCTCCGCCTCCAGTCGCCCCAGGAGCGGTCGATCCCCGCGTGTACGGG
>PUOA01000151.1 GCA_003551925.1 Paracoccaceae bacterium | reverse complement strand
GATCACGCAATGGGAGGGGCAGATCAGCCTCTACCACCCCACGGCGGGCGGCCCGTGCTACGAATGCGTGTTCCCCGAACGCCCGGCCGAGGGCCTTGCGCCGCCATGCGCCGAAGCCGGCGTGCTGGCGCCGCTGCCCGGCATCCTCGGCGCGATGATGGCGTCCGAGGCGATCAAGCACATCACCGGCGCGGGCCAGACCCTGCGCGGGCGGCTGGTCCTGCACGACGCGCTGCACGCCGACACCCGCAGCATCGCCGTGTCCCGCCGCGCCGACTGCGCCTGCTGCGGCGAGGGGCGCCGCGGCCGCGGCGAACCCGCGCCGCAGTCGACCCGAAGCGAACGCGCCGGGTAAAGCGGCACACGCGGTGTCAGGCACGCAGGCGCGAGCGTGTCGCCAGTGACCGGGCGTGCAATCCCCTCGCCCACGGGCTTGTTATGTCATAACGCCTGTCGTGGTTCTCGCAGAGTCGCCCGCCACCGCTCCGGCCCGCTTCGAAGCCCTGGCTCTCGGCGCGCTGTTCACGCACTCGGGCGCGGTGGTGCTGCTGGCCGGGCGCAACCAGACCATGATCCCGCTGCTGACCCACCCCGCCCCGCGCAAGGTGTTCTTCCTCGGCCTCGGCACCGGGATATCGGCCGGCGCTGGGCTGTTCTCCGACCCAGGCCGCGTGACGGTGTGCGAGCTCTTGTCCGACGCGGTGGATTTCGTGCGTGACCGGTTCGGCGATGACACCAACGGGCTGTTCACCGACCCGCGCGTGACCATCCACCGCGAAGACGGGCGGCAAGCGGCCGGCATCATGCCAGCAGGCTGCCCGGCGTGGCCGGCACATGGGCGCGGTCGACCGCCCTGCGTCGCGGGTCGCGGATCTTTGCCGAATTGCGGGATCGATCCGCTCGCCCTCGCTCGCATCGAAGCGGACGACGTGGGCGGCATCGGATCCCACGGTCTTCGCCTGCCGGTGGACCGCGTCGACGGACCCCGGCCTGGTATTCTTGACCCCGACGCCACGGTCGTTCTGCGGGAACCTCACGCGATCACCCGTGGCGAAGTCGCACGGGGCGCGCTCGATGATCAGACGCCCCTCGACGCCCGGAACGCCCGCCGCGCGCATCCGGTCCTGCGCGGCCAGGTTCAGGGCGCGGGTGGCGCCATTGGCGTGGGTCATGATGATGCGGCGCGTATTGGGGGTCGGTCTGGCGCGCGCGGTCCGCGCCCTCGATCAGGGCCTCGCATGCGGCGTCGCGGCCGGCCCCTGCATGGACATGGCCCCGCGCGTGAGAGCCTCGCATCGCAGCATCGATGCGGCGCAGGGCCGGATCGCGCGGGGCGCGCGTCAACACCTCGCGCGGGGCGCGCGTCAACAACTCGCGCGGGGCGTGCCCTCAAGCAGCAGCGCCCCAGGATAAACCACGCCGCGCCTGACGGTGACGTCGTGGCTCCTGCCGATCCGGTCGTCCAGGATCCGAGGCCTTGCCCAGGATCGCTGATTGCCGCCACGCCTCCCGACAGCCGCGCGCTGAACCACGCCCGGTGTGCCAGGCGCGAACCCTGACACCATCCGCCGCGACCGTTCCGCATCAGAACCCCTTCCATGCGGAATTCGCAGCAACTCTGGGCAGCACCGGAGCTGCCTGCGGAACGACATTCGGCAGACTCCGGGCGGCTTGGGCGCGGAACCCCGCAAGCGCGTCGGAAAGCTCCTCCGCTTTCTGGCTGAGCGAAGCGGCCGAGGCCGTCGTCTGCTCGGCAGCCGCCGCGTTCTGCTGGGTCACCTGGTCGAGTTGATTGACCCCGGTGTTGATCTCGTCGAGCCCGGCGGCCTGCTCGGAGGCTGCGGCGGCGATCTCGCCCATGAGTTCTGACACCTCGGCGGCCTGGGTCAGGATATCCTCCAGGCTTTCGCCGGTGCGGCGCACCAGCGCCGAGCCGTTTTCCACCTGCGTGGCACTTTCCTGGATGAGCCCCTTGATCTCGCGCGCGCTTTCGGTGGCGCGCTGTGCCAGACCGCGGACTTCGGAGGCGACGACCGCGAAGCCGCGCCCCGCTTCACCTGCGCGCGCGGCCTCGACCCCGGCATTGAGCGCCAGAAGATTGGTCTGGAACGCGATATCATCGATCACGCCGATGATCCGGGTGATCTGCTCCGAGCTGCGCTCGATGCCGAGCATCGCGTCCACAGCCTCGCGGACCACACCGCGGCCCTGCTGGGCAACACCGTGGTTCCGGCGGCTGGCCTCTTCGGCAGCACCGGCACGTCCAGCCGTGGACCGGACGCTTTCATTGAGTTCGTTCAGCGCTGCGGCGGACTGCTCGAGCGTGGCGGCCTGCGCCTCGGCGCGGCTGGAAAGCTCGGAGGATGCCGACGAGATCTCGTTTGCGCCCCCGTGCACGGCACCTGCCACATCCGCGATCCGAGCCACCAGATCGCCCAGCCGCTCCAGCGATGCATTGTAGGACGTGCGCAGCGCCTCGTACTCCTCGGGGAACGGATCGCTGGGGGGGCTGTCGATGGGCGTCGTCAGATCGCCATCTGCAAGCCGATCGAGCCCGGCCGTGATGTCGGACACCATCCGTTCCTGGCGCGCGCGCTCGCTTTCGGCACGTTCCGCCTGGGCTGCCCGGTCCGCTTCGGCCTCGGCCTCCAGCTGCCGCGCCTCCAGCCCCTTCACGCGCAGCACCTCGAGCGCTCGCGCCATGGCGCCGATCTCGGTGCGCGCCTCGGTGCCGGTGACAGGGGTGTCGAGGTCCCCCTCGGCCAGGCCTTCGATGGTTCGCGTCATGCCATGCGCGGAGCTGGCGACCGAACGGCCGATCAGCACGGCGATACCAACGCCCAGCGCCACCGTCAGCGCCGAGACGATCATCAGCATCAGCCCGGTGGCGGACAATGTGGCCACGACGCTTTCGGCGATATCTGCGCGAGCGTCGAGCGCATAGGCGACAACGGCATCCACCGCGGCGGTGAGCGGCGGAAGTGCTGCCTCGAGATCGGCAAAGGCCGCGCGGCGCCCGAGTTCCGAATCGCGCGCACGTTCGGCCACCGAGCGGAATTCGAGGATCCCGGCGCGCTCGGCGCGCAGCATCGTCCGTTCGTCGGCCATCAGCACCCCCGAGCCGATCCGGTCGAGCGCGGCGAGCGTTGATTCGAACGGGGCGTTGGCGGTGTCGAACTCCTCGGCCGGCCAACCGTCAAGGAAGCGGTCGATGCGCACGCGGGTAACCAGGAACATCTCGCTGGCGCGCAGCGCGTCATAAGCAAGCTCGCCCGCATCGCGGGCTTCCAGCGCGGCATTGAGCGCGCCGATCCCGCGGCGATGCGCGATCCCCAGCTCGGTCACCTGCGCTGCATCGGTGTCCGCTGCAAGTGCGCTGTCACGGTAGGCGCCGATGACCGCGACCAGCCCGTCCACCGCCATCGCGACATCGTCGGCCAGCGCAGTCTCCGCCGGTCCGCGCGCAAGGGTGCGGAGATCCTGCGCATGCACACCAAGCGCGGCGACCGCCTCATCCAGCCTTTCGGCGCGCTCAGGTGTCGGCTGCGCCGAGAAATCCGCCACCGCGAACTGCGCAACGCGGGTGTCATGACGCAGCTCGGCAGCGGCGAAGGCGGTATCGGCCCCTGTCGCGTAGGTCGAAAATTGCCGGTCGAACTGTGAAATCGCGTTGAAGCTTGCCCCGGCGAGGCCGAGCAGCAGCACCAGAATCACCCCGAACCCGGCAGCGATGCGCGTCGAGATACGTGTCTTTGCGAGCATGGTCATCTGTCCCAACAAGAGAGCGTTGGGTCACGGACTACGCGCAAAGCCTGAACGATCGGTTTATGCGAGCGGGCGAAACGGCCGGTCTCCGTGCCCAGAAGCACGGTGTCGTCCCCCGTTACCGGCAAGGGTGGATTACCAGATATGGAGCAGCCGGCCTCAAAGGGATAAGCCTTCTGGCACTGACTGACCCGCGACACGCTCGAACGCGTGAGGGAAAGCCGAAACCGGTGCGAGACGCGGAGCGGATTCCAAGTGCCCGGACCGTTCGCAAGTCAAGCGGCCAGGCAAACGCCACGCAAAAGCGACAG
>PUOA01000263.1 GCA_003551925.1 Paracoccaceae bacterium | reverse complement strand
CGGCAGCCGCGGCGGAAGGCACGCCACCGGAAGCGGGCGCCGACGCGGGCGACACGCTGCGCTTCGCCTCGCGCCGTCATGAGCCGCCGCTGGCTGGGCCCGGCGCGGCAAGTGGCACGGTCAGGCAAACGGGGAGCAATCTATCGGGTCAGGCGGCTCTGGCGCTGGCCACACCGGCGGGCGACCCGGTCGATATCGGCCATGACGAACTGATCCGCGCCCTGCATTTCCCCGAGGACGAGCATGACAGCGACGGTTTCCACGCGCTGCGCCGAGCGCTGGGCAATCATGCCACGGCCGAGTTGATCCGCAATGCGCAGGCGGTGCTCACGGGGCTGGCGCTGGAGGGTATCTACATGGACGAACTCACGCCCGAGCCGCCGCGCCCCGAAATCTGGCGCGCCTTCGCGCATGGCGAGCGCGGCCCGGCGGTGGCGGCGATGGGCGGGCTGCGCGACCGCTCCTGCCTGGCGCTGAGCGCGGCGCGCATGCGCGCTGATCTTGATTTCCGCGAGGCCGCGCATCGTTTCCTTCGCGCTTTCGAGCGCTGCCTGCGCGCCTTCGAGCCCGATGCCAGCGACGCGCAGCTCATCCGTCTGGCCCAGACGCGCAGCGGGCGCGCCTTCATGTTGCTGGGCCGGGTGAGTGGGGTGTTCAGGTAACCGCCATGACAAAGCAGGACCGATCAAGGCAGGGCGCGAAGGCCGCTGGCCCCGGGCGCCCCGACCGAGCGGCGACCCTGCGCGCCTTTCGTCAGGGCGCGCTGGCCGGGTTGCCCTTCGCCCTGGTGGCGGGGCCCTTTGGTGTCGTCTTTGGTGTCATCGCCACCGAGGCCGGGCTGAACCTGGCCGAAACGATGGGCTTTTCGATCCTCGTCATCGCCGGGGCCTCGCAACTCGCGGCGGTGCAGCTGATGGTCGATAACGCGCCGACGATGGTGGTGGTCCTGGCGGCGCTGGCGATCAATCTGCGCATGGCGATGTATTCGGCATCGCTGGCGCCTTACCTGGGGGCGGCGCCGGTCTGGCAACGCGGGCTGATCGCTTATCTGATGCTCGATCAGGCCTATAGCGTGTCGTATCTGCGCTATGAGGAGGGTCCGCCGATGACCCTGTCCGAGAGGGTCGCCTATTACATGGGCGCGATCACCCCGATCTGCCCGCTCTGGTACCTGGCCACGCTCTTTGGCGCGCTGGCGGGCACGGCGCTGCCGGTGGGCCTGCCGATCGACATGGCGGTGCCGATCGCCTTTCTGGCCATGATCGCGCCGATGCTGCGCACGCTGGCGCATGTGGCGGCGGCGCTGGTCTCGGTCCTGGGGGCGCTGGCGCTGGCTTTCGTGCCGCATAATCTGGGGCTCTTTCTGGCAGCGCTGCTGGCGCTGATCGTGGGGGCGCGGGTGGAACTGTGGGTGGCGGCGCGGCGGCGGGCGGCGGATCAAACCGCGCGGGCCGGGACCGACAAGGAGGGGGATGCGCGATGAGCTATTCCACATTCGAGATCTGGGCGATCATCCTGCTGATCGGCATCGGCACGCTGGCGCTGCGCTTTTCCTTTCTGGGGCTGATCGGCAGCCGCGCGCTGCCCGACTGGGTGCTGCGTCATCTGCGCTATACCCCGGTGGCGGTGATCCCGGGGCTGATGGCGCCGCTGGTTTTCTTTCCGCCGGTCACCGGGGGCGAGACCGATCCGGGCAGGCTGGCGGTGGCGGCGGTGACGCTGCTTGCCGGGGTGCTGACGCGCAGCCCGCTCTGGGCCATCGCCGCCGGTGGCGCGATGCTGACCGGGCTGGCGCTCACCGGCGTGCTGGTGGTGCCGGGCTGAGGCCGGGCGGGGTGCGTGGCCTCGGTGGCCTCGGTTTGCGTATTCTGGACAAGATGAAGGGACGGGTGTTTTCAGCACCGACGCTTGGCTGTAAGGGAAGGGCAGGCTCAGCGATGCGGAGGCGCGCATGAAGGCGGCGGTCATCACCTTTCCCGGCTCGAATTGCGACCGCGATCTGGCAGTCGCGCTCAGGGCGACGGGCGCCGAGGTGGCGCAGGTCTGGCACAAGGAGGCCGATCTGCCCGCGGGGATCGATCTGGTTGCCCTGCCCGGCGGGTTCTCTTTCGGCGATTACCTGCGCTGCGGCGCCATCGCCGCGCGCGCGCCCATCGCGCGGGCCGTGGCCGATTTTGCCGCGCGCGGCGGGCATGTGCTGGGCATCTGCAACGGCTTTCAGGTTCTTGTCGAGACCGGGCTGCTGCCCGGCGCGCTGATGCGCAATGCCGGGCTGAAATTCGTCTGCCGCCCTGTCGCGCTCGAGGTGGCGGGCATGGGCAACCCGTTCACCGAAGCCTATAGCGTCGGTCAGTCCATCACCCTGCCGGTGGCGCATCATGACGGCAATTACCAGGCCGATGACGAGACGCTGGCGCGGCTTGAGGGCGAGGGGCGCGTGGCCTTTCGTTACGTGCAGGATATCAACGGCTCGGCGCGCGGCATCGCCGGGATCCTGTCGGAAAACCGGCGCGTGCTGGGCATGATGCCCCATCCCGAGCGCGCCGTCGATCCCGCGCATGGTGGCAGCGACGGCAAGGCGCTGTTTGCGGCGCTGGCCTCGGCGCTGGCGCCAGCCTGAGCGGGGCGCGGGTTCTTTCGGCGAAGGGTCGGATGCGGGTTTGCCCGGCGGTTGACATGCGCCGTCTGCCAATGCGTCTTCACCCGTGAAACCACGACACAGCTGCCACAGGCCCTGCCCGTCTCGCGCCCGGCTTGGCTGCGCTCCCGCCCACCCACCCCGCGCAGCCAAGCCGGGCGCGGGCCGGTCGGGGCGCGGGCGGGGCACAGGCGGGGTTTGGCCGGGCCCGGTTTTGCCTGCTTGAGCGGGCCTCGGCCAGAGCGTAAAGTCCGGCCATGAAGGAAAGCACATCGGCAAGGCTGGTCGCACAGGGCGGCAGCGTGGTGGCGAGCGCCAGCGGCATGCCGCTTTGGGGCCGGCTGGGTGTGGCGCTTCTGATGCTGGTGGCCGTGGGGTCGGTCTGGGTTCTCAACCAGTGGCTGACCGAACGCTTCACCGCCGATACCCGCACCCGCGCCGAGCTGCGCCTTGTGCTCTATGCCGGCAACATCGAATCGGAGCTTTTGCGCACGCAGGTGGTGCCGATCCTGCTGGCACGCGATCCGATGCTGCGCGAGGCTTTGCGCGCCAGCAGCTATGCGATGACCTCGCAGCTTCTGATGACGGTGCAAGACGAGGTCGGCGCGGCCTCGATCGAATTGCTCGATACCGGCGGGCAGGTGGTCGGCGCCACCGACCGCGATCGCCTGGGCGCGATGCGCGCGCAAGAGCCGCAATTCGTCGAGGCGCGGCGCAGCATCGAGACCGTCTTCACCCTGCATGAGCGCGAAACCGGCGGCTATGGGTTCGCCTTTTCGCGCGCGTTGCGCGAGGGGGATCAGTTGTTGGGGGTGGTGACGGTCGAGGTTGATCTGTCGAAGTTCGAGCGCAGCTGGGCCGGCTTTGCCGATCAGATTGCCATGACCGACAGCGCCGGGCGCATCATCCTGTCGACCGAGCCGCGCTGGCGCGGGCGCAGCGAGGCCGAGGCGCTGGGCGTGCGCCCCGAGCCCTCGGCCTTCATGCGGCTCTTGCGCGCCAGCGCCGACTGGGCCGGGCGCGGCCCCGATACCTTCGTCGCCGATGTCGGCATGCTGCGCTCGGAAACGCGGGTGCGCCATCGCGGCTGGCGGCTGATCTCGTTCACCCGCTATGACGGCGTGCGCGAGCAGGTCAACGGCGTGCTGGCGTTGGTGATCACCGGCTTCGCGCTCTTGCTGGCGCTGGTCTTCTATCTGTTCTCGCGCCGCGCCTTTTCGCAATCGGCGGCGTTCGAGCGCGAATCGGCCGAGCTGCGCTGGCTCAACCAGCGCCTGCAGCGCGAGATTGCCGCGCGCGAGAAGGCGCAGGAAGAGCTGACCGTGGCCGAGCAGACGCTGGCGCAATCCTCCAAGCTGGCCGTGCTGGGCGAAATGTCGGCCGCGGTCAGCCATGAGCTCAACCAGCCGCTGGCGGCGATGAAGACCTATCTGGCGGGCGCGCGGCTGCTGCTGCAGCGGGCGCGCCCGGCCGAGGCGCTGGCCTCCTT
>PUOA01000338.1 GCA_003551925.1 Paracoccaceae bacterium | reverse complement strand
GGGAGGATTTCGATGGCCGATGAAGCGATCCCGGAGGCGCGCGTCGCCGACACGGTGCTGGAGCTGGAAAAGGGCGAGAAGCGGCTAATCGACATCCGCGCGGACCGCGCGACATACCTGCGCGACCATGCGGTGATGGCGGTGCTGGGGATGGGGGTCGTGGGCATGGTGCTGGCGGTGATCGGATCCGAGCACTGGCTGATCGGCTCGCTGGGCGCGGTGCTGGCGCTGGCGGTGCGCGGGGCGTATCTCTATGGCGAGCAGATGCGCTTTCACTGGGTGCTGACCGACCGGCGGCTGGTGGGGCCCGGGGGGCGCAGCGTCTACCTGCTGGAGCTGGCGGCGGTGCGGCGGCTCTTTGGCGATGTGCAGCTGGTCACGCGCGCGGGCGACAAGCACCTGATCAAGCACGTCGCGGGCGCCGAGGAGGTGGTCGATACCATCGAACGCGCGAAGTCCCGGCGCGAGAAGCGGGCGCGGTCGTGAGCGCGCTGCACCTGCACCCTTCGGCGCTGTGCTTCGTCAACGCGCGGCTGATCGACCCCGAGGGCGGCGACGACCGCCCCGGCAGCGTGCTGGTGCGCGACGGGCGCATCGCCGCGCTGGACCCCGAGGGGCCGCCCGGGGACGCGGCGGTGATCGACTGCGCCGACAAGGCGCTCGCGCCCGGGATCGTGGACTGGGGCGTGCATCTGGGCGAGCCCGGTGCGCGGCACATGGAGAGCTTCCGCTCGGCCGGGCGCGCGGCGGCGGCGGGCGGGGTGACGACGCTGGTCGCGCGCTCCGACACCGACCCGCCGATCGACACCCCCGAGGTGCTGGAATTCGTCACCCGCCGCGCCGCCGCGCAGACCCCGGTGCATGTGCATCACATGGCCGCGCTGACCCGTGGCCGCGCCGGGCGCGAGATGGCCGAGATCGGCTTTCTGATGGACGCGGGCGCGGTGGCCTTCGGCGACGGGCTGCGCGTGATCGAGGACACGCGCGTGATGGCGCGGTGCCTTGCCTATGCACGCGGCCTGGGCGCGCTGGTGGTGGGCCATCCGCAGGACCCCGGCCTGTCGCGCGGGGCGGTGGCGACCAGCGGCAAGTTCGCCTCGCTCCGCGGGTTGGCGTGGGTGTCGCCGATGGCCGAGCGCATGGCGTTCGACCGTGACATGGCGCTGGTGGAAATGACCGGGGCGCGCTACCACGCCGACCAGATCACCTGCGCGCGCAGCCTGCCCGCGCTGGAGCGCGCGCGCGCCAACGGGCTGGACGTGACGGCGGGGGTGTCGATCCATCATCTGACACTGAACGAGCTCGACCTCGGCGATTATCGCACCTTCTTCAAGCTGACCCCGCCCTTGCGGTCCGAGGATGACCGCCGCGCGCTTGTGGACGCGGTGGCGGCGGGGGTGATCGACGTGATCGCGTCGATGCACACCCCGGCGGACGAGGAATCGAAGCGCCTGCCGTTCGAGGCTGCCGCCGCCGGCGCGGTGGGGCTCGAGACGCTGTTGCCGGCGTCGATGCGGCTTTACCACGCCGGCGCGCTGAGCCTGCCGCAGCTGTGGCGCGCGCTGTCGCTGAACCCGGCGCGGAGGCTGGGGCTGCCGGGGGGGCGGCTGGCGGTGGGCGCGCCCGCCGATCTGGTGCTGTTCGACCCCGACGCGCCCTTCGTGCTGGATCGCTTCGCGCTGCAATCGAAATCCAGGAACACCCCCTTTGACGGCGCGCGGATGGAGGGCCGGGTGCTGGGCACCTGGGTCGCCGGTGCGCGCGTCTTTCCCTTTGAAACGGAGGCCTGAGGATGCCCGCGCTGGACGCACCGCTGTGGTTGATCGGGCTGTTGGGGCTTGCGGCCTACGCGCTGGGCTCGGTCCCGTTCGGCGTGGTGGTGGCGCGTGTGCTGCGGCTGGGGGACCTGCGGCAGGTGGGGTCAGGCAATATCGGCGCGACCAACGTGCTGCGCACCGGCAGCAAGCCCGCGGCGGCGGCGACGCTGTTGCTCGACGGTGGCAAGGGCGCGGTGGCGGTGCTGGTCGCGGGCGCGCTGGCGGGACCCTTCGCGGCGCAGGCGGCGGGGCTGGCGGCGTTTCTGGGCCACCTGTTTCCGGTCTATGCGGGGTTTCGCGGCGGCAAGGGGGTGGCGACGTGGCTGGGCGTGGCGCTGGCGCTGGCCTGGCCGGTGGGGCTGGTGGCCTGCGCGCTGTGGCTGGTGACGTTCGCGCTCGCGCGCATCTCGTCGCTGTCGGCGCTGGTGGCCTGTGCCGGTGCGCTGCCGGCGGCGGCGGTGCTGGGCCGCGGGGATCTGCTGGTGCTGCTGGCGGCGATGGCGGTGCTGATCTTCGCCAGCCACCGCGCCAACATCGCGCGGCTTCTGGCAGGAACCGAGCCGCGCTTCGGGCGCGGCTCTACCGACGGTTCAGGGGGCGGCGGGCGCTGAGCCCGGCGGGGTGAAGGCGTCGATCTCCGCCAGGGCCTCCTCGGCGGTTTCGACGTAGCGGAACAGCTCGAGGTCCTCGGGGCTGATGGTCCCGGCATCGGCGAGCGCGTCCCAGTTGATGATCCGCTCCCAGAAGTCACGCCCGAACAGCAGGAACGGGATCGGCCGCATCCGCTGCGTCTGGATCAGGGTCAGCGATTCGAACAGTTCGTCCAGCGTGCCGAAGCCGCCCGGAAAGATGGTGATCGCCTTGGCGCGCATCAGGAAATGCATCTTGCGGATGGCGAAATAGTGGAAGTTGAAGCTCAGATCCGGGGTGACATAGGCGTTGGGCGCCTGCTCGTGCGGCAGCACGATGTTCAGCCCGATGGAGATCCCGCCGGCATCCGCCGCGCCGCGGTTGCCGGCTTCCATCACGCCGGGGCCGCCGCCGGTGACGATCACATCCTCGCGCCCGTAGGAGCGCACCGAGCGTTCGGTCATCGCCTGCGCGAAGCGCCGCGCCTCGTCATAGTAGCGCGACAGCCCGGCGAGCGTTTCGGTCGCGGCCTCGGCGCGGTTCTCGGGGGCGGGGATGCGCGCGCCGCCGAACATCACCACCGTGGAGCGGATGCCGCGCTCGCTCATCAGCAGGTCGGGCTTCAGCAGCTCGAGCTGCAGCCGCACGGGGCGCAGCTCGTCGCGCAGGATGAAATCGGGGTCGTGAAAGGCCAGCCGGTAGGCCGGGTGGCGCGTCTGCGGCGTCTCGGGAATGTCCCGCGCGTGGCGCGCATCCTCACCGGCATCGGGGAAGGGGCGGAAATGGTCGTCGGTGCTCAAGCCGTGGCCTCCTGCGGGCAACCGTTGCGTGATCGGACGGCCGAGGCTATAGCCAGCGCGAGTGATGCACCAGCCCCGCCGCGCGGGTGCCTGCCCCAAAGGAGTGGCCATGACGGACCTGCCTGTCGCCGAGCTTGAAACCGCGATCGAAGCCGCGTGGGAGGCGCGCGACACCATCACCCCCGCCACCACCGGGCAGACGCGCGACGCCATCGAGGCCACGCTCGACGCGCTGGACAGCGGCCGGCTGCGCGTGGCCGAACGCGGGGCGGACGGGCAGTGGCACGTGAACCAGTGGGCCAAGAAGGCGGTTCTGCTGGGCTTCCGGCTGAAGGACATGGCCCCACAATCGGGCGGCCCGCAGGGCGGCACCTGGTGGGACAAGGTCGACAGCAAGTTCGCCGGCTGGACGGACGCCGACTGGAAGGCCGCGGGCTTTCGCGCGGTGCCCAACTGCGTGGTGCGCCGCTCGGCCCATATCGCGCCCGGCGTGGTGCTGATGCCGTCCTTCGTCAATCTGGGCGCGCATGTGGGCGAAGGCACCATGGTCGACACCTGGGCGACGGTGGGCAGCTGCGCGCAGATCGGGCGCAACGTGCATCTGTCGGGCGGGGTGGGCATCGGCGGCGTGCTGGAGCCGATGCAGGCCGGCCCCACCATCATCGAGGACAACTGCTTCATCGGCGCGCGCTCCGAGGTGGTCGAGGGCGTGATCGTGCGCGAGGGCGCGGTGCTGGGCATGGGCGTGTATCTCGGCCAGTCCACGAAGATCGTCGACCGCGACACCGGCGCGGTGAGCTATGGCGAGGTGCCCGCGGGCGCGGTGGTGGTGTCGGGCTCGATGCCGTCGCGCGGGGGCGTGAACCTGTATTGCGCGGTGATCGTCAAGCGCGTGGATGCGCGCACCCGCGCCAAGGTATCGATCAACGAATTGTTGCGGGACTGAGCGCGCGATGGCCGGGGGGCGCGCGCCGGAGGTTTTTACCCTGCTGGTGGAACTGGGCCGCGCGCCCGGCGACGGCCTGCCCGAGGGCGCCACCGGCGGCGCGCTGCTCTGCTATGCTGCCGCGCGCGACGAGGCCGAGGCGGTGCGCGAGACCGTCGCCGTGTTGCGCAGCGCCGGGCTGAGCCCGCTGGAAGTGACCGGGCAGGGAACGCTGGCCGAGCGCCGTGCGGCGGGCGAGGAGATCGGCCCCGAGGACGCGGCGCTGATGGCCCGTGCGGCAGCCGAGAACGCGGTGATCGTGGCGCAGAAGACCTGGTTCGGGGCCGGCTGAGGCCGGGGCAGGGGGGCCTCGGCCCCCCGTCCATCCCTGTCGGGATGGACTCCCCCCGAGGATATTTGGGTCAGGATGAAGGGGAGGAGCATGGAACAGGCGCTCGATCCGGTGGCATTGACCGCCGAGCTTGTGCGGTGCCGGTCGGTCACGCCCGAGGATGGCGGCGCGCTGGCGGTGCTGGAGCGGGTGCTGGGCGCGGCGGGGTTCGAGTGCGTGCGCGTGGACCGTGCCGGCACGCCCAACCTGTTCGCGCGCTGGGGCGCGCGCGGGGGGGCGCGCAGCTTCGGGTTCAACGGGCACACCGATGTGGTGCCGGTGGGCGACGCGGCGGCCTGGAGCGTGGACCCGTTCGGGGGGACGGTGCGCGATGGGCGGCTGTGGGGGCGCGGGGCGTGCGACATGAAATCGGGCGTGGCGGCGTTCGTGGCGGCGGCGGTCGACTTCGTGCGCGACACGCCGCCCGAGGGGGCGGTGATATTGGCGATCACCGGCGACGAGGAAGGCCCCGGGCAGGACGGGACGGTGGCGATCCTGGACTGGATGGAGCGCTCGGGCGAGCGGATGGATGTGTGCCTTGTGGGCGAGCCCACCTGCCCCGAGCGCCTGGGTGACATGATCAAGATCGGTCGGCGCGGGTCGTTGACCGCCACGCTGACCGCGACAGGTCGGCAGGGGCACGCGGCCTATCCGCACCGGGCGCTCAACCCGCTGCCGGCGCTGGTGGGATTGCTGGACCGTCTGTCGCGGATCGAGCTTGACAGCGGATCGGACGCGTTCGATCCGTCGACGCTGGCGATCACCAGCATCGATGTGGGCAATGCCGCGTCGAACGTGATCCCGGGCGTCGGGCGCGCGGTGCTCAACATCCGGTTCAACGATGCGCACACCGGCGTGTCGCTGAGCGAGTGGTTGCGCGCCGAGGCGGCAGCGGCCTCGGAGGCGAGCGGGGTGGCCCTGGACGTCGAGGTGCATGTGTCGGGCGAGGCGTTCGTGACACCGCCGGGCGCGCTGTCGCGGTTGGTGGCGCGCGCGGTCGAGGCCGAGACCGGCGTGACCCCGGTGCTGTCGACGAGCGGCGGAACCTCGGACGCGCGGTTCGTGCGCAGGCATTGCCCGGTGGTGGAGTTCGGCCTGGTGGGCAAGTCCATGCATCAGGTCGACGAGCACGCAGAAGTTGCCGATATCGAGGGGTTGAAGCGTGTCTACGGGCGCATCCTGCGGGAGTATTTCGCCAGTGATTGATATTGCGCGCACGGGCGACATCGACACCTGCCGCGCGCTGCGCCGGCGCGTGTTCATCGAGGAACAGGGTGTGGCCGAGGCCGACGAGGTCGATGGGCGCGACGAGGCCGCGTGGCATTTTCTGGCATGGGCCGAGCGCGAGGCGGTCGGCACGGCGCGCGTGCTGTTGGCCGGGCGGGGCGCCAAGATCGGGCGGGTCTGCGTGCTGCGCGACTGGCGCGGGCACGGGATCGGCGCGGGGCTGATCCGTGCAGCGGTGGCGGAGTGTGCCTCGCTTGGCGTGGACGATGTGCGGCTGGGGGCGCAGACGCATGCACTGGGGTTCTATACGCGGCTGGGCTTCGTGGCCGAGGGCGCGGAGTTTCTGGACGCCGGCATCCCCCACCGGATGATGGTGCGCCGGCTGGCGTGACGCGAAACCCGGGGTGACGCGTCGCCGCGCGCGTGCTACGGGCGCGGGATGAACCGACTTCCATCGCTTGACGAGCTGCGCGACTGGCTGAGCGCACACCCCGGCTCGGGTTCGCGCGAGATCGCGCGCGCCTTCGGGATCAAGGGCCCCGAGCGGCGCGAGCTGCGCCGGCTGACCGACACGCTGGCCGAGGAAGGGCTGCTGCCGCGCCGCCGCGCGGGCGCGCGCGGGGCGGACAAGCTGCCCCCCGTCGCCGTTCTGGAGATCACCGGCCCCGACGCCGACGGCGATCTGTGGGCCACTCCGGTCGAGCGCCGCTTCGAGGGCGCCGCGCCGCGCATCCTGTTCGTGCCGGGCAAGCGCGACCCGGCGCTGGGCGAAGGGGACCGGATCCTCGCGCGGCTGGGCGAGATGCGCGCGCCCGATCACGACTATCAGGCGCGGCTGATCCGCAAGATCGGCAGCAACCCCGCGCGCGTTCTGGGAATTTTTCGCGCCGCGGCCGAGGGCGGGCGCATCCTGCCCGTCGACAAGGGCGCCGATCAGGAATGGATGGTTCCCGCGGGCGAGACCGGCGGCGCCGAGGATGGCGAGCTGGTCGAGGCCGAGGCGCTGGGCCGCGCGCGGCTGGGCCTGCCGCGGGCGCGGATCACCGACCGGCTGGGCGATCCGGCCGCGCCGCGCGCGGTGTCGCTGATCGCCATCCACCAGCACGGCATCCCCGACCATTTCCCCGACGCGGTCATCGCCGAGGCCGACGCGGTGACCGAGGCCGGCCCCGAAGGTCGCACCGACCTGACCGACCTGCCGCTGTTGACCATCGACCCGTCGGATGCGCGCGACCATGACGACGCCATCGCCGCGCTGCCCGATGACGACCCGGCCAATCCGGGCGGCTTCGTGCTGTGGGTGGCGATCGCGGATGTGGCGCATTACGTCCGGCCGGGCTCGGCGCTGGACCGCGAGGCGCGCAAGCGCGGCAATTCCACCTATTTCCCCGACCGCGTGGTGCCGATGCTGCCGGATCGACTGTCGGCGGATCTGTGCTCGCTGCACGAGGGGGTGGACCGCGCCTGCCTTGCGGTGCGGATGGTGATCGACGCGGACGGGCACAAGCGCGCGCAGCGCTTCGCGCGCGGGGTGATGCGCTCGCGCGCCTCGCTGAGCTACGCGCAGGCGCAGGCGGCCGAGGACGGCGTGCTGGACGATGCGACTGCACCGCTGGCGGGGCATCTGGGCACGCTTTTCGCTGCCTACCGGGCACTGGCGCGCGCGCGCGGTAAGCGCCAGCCGCTGGATCTGGACCTGCCCGAGCGGCGGATCGAGCTGTCGGCCGAGGGCAAGGTGACATCGGTCGCGTTCCGCGACCGGCTGGACGCGCACCGGCTGGTCGAGGAGTTCATGGTGCTGGCCAATGTCGCCGCCGCGGAGGAATTGGTGGCAAGGCGCTCGGCGCTGCTGTTCCGGGTGCATGAGGAGCCCAGCCCCGAGAAGCTGGACGCGCTGCGCGAGGTGGCCGAGGCGTCGGGCTTTACGCTCGCCAAGGGGCAGGTGTTGCAGACGCGGCACCTGAACAACCTGCTGGTGCAGGCCGAGGGCACCGAATTCGACGAGCTGATCAACCTGTCCACGCTGCGGTCGATGACGCAGGCCTATTATGCGCCGCAGAATTTGGGCCATTTCGGGCTGGCGCTGCGGTCCTATGCGCATTTCACCTCGCCCATCCGGCGCTATGCGGATCTGATCGTGCACCGCGCGCTGATCGCCGCGCATGGCTGGGGTGACGACGGGCTGGGGCGCGCCGATATCGAGGCGCTGGAGGAGACCGCCAAGCTGATCTCGGAGGCCGAGCGGCGGTCGATGGCGGCCGAGCGCGACACCACCGACCGCTATCTGGCGGCGTTTCTGGCCGATCGGATCGGGGCCGAGCTGACGGGGCGGATTTCGGGCGTGGCGCGGTTCGGGCTGTTCGTGAAGCTGGACGAGACCGGCGCCGACGGGCTGGTGCCGGTGCGCGCGTTGGGGGCGGAGTATTTCCGCCACGACCCGGAGGCGCAGATGCTGATCGGTGAAAAGACCGGCCAGGCCTTCGGGCTGGGCCAGCGCGCGGTGGTGAAGCTGGCCGAGGCCGAGCCGATGACCGGCGGGCTGGTGCTGGAGCTGCTGGAGGTCGAGGGCGCCGCGGTCGCCCGCCCCCGCGGCCAGCGCCCCGCCCGCGGCAAGCTTGGCCGCAAGGCCGGCAAGCTGCGCGCGCGCAAGGTGCAGCGCAAGCGGCGGGGGTGACGGTCGCGCCGTGGTGGCGATTGCGCGGCGGGGCGGCGGGGCGCTCCCGCCCGGCTTTCCTCCGCTGCCGCGTCGGTCAGCCGGTTGGGGGTGGCGCGCTGCGCGCGCGGTCGGGCCACGCGCCGTGCGGTGGACGCCTCAGATACCTGGGCGCTTGACGTGCCGGGGGCTGATGGAGTTCCCTCGGGTCTGCGGCTTGGGAGGAAACGCATGGACGACATCGTCATTCTGGGCGGGGCGCGCACCGCGATCGGGACTTTCGCCGGCAGCCTTGCAGGGTCAAGCGCGATCGAACTGGGCGCCATCGCGGCCCGCGCGGCGCTGGAGCGCGCAGGGCTGGAGGGCAGGCAGATCGGGAGTGTGGTCTTCGGCCACGTCATCAACACCGAGCCTGCGGACATGTATCTGTCGCGTCGTGCCGCGATGGAGGCGGGCATCCCCGACACGGTCCCTGCGATGAACGTCAACCGGCTGTGCGGATCGGGGGCGCAGGCGGTGGTGTCGGCGGCCCAGTCGCTGGCGCTGGGCGATGCCGATTTCGCGTTGGCGGGCGGGTCGGAAACCATGAGTCGCGGACCGCATGTGGTGCAGGCGGCGCGCGCGGGCCAGAAGATGGGTGATATCCGCGCGCTCGACATGATGACCGGCGCTCTGACCTGTCCGTTCGGCACCGGGCATATGGGCGTGACGGCCGAGAACGTCGCCCGCGAACACGGGATCAGCCGCGAGGACCAGGACGCGTTCGCCGCAGAAAGCCAGTCGCGCGCGGCGCGCGCCATCGAGGAGGGGCGGTTCGCGGATCATATTGTCCCCGTCACGCTGAAGACACGCAAGGGCGACGTCGTTTTCGACCGCGACGAGCATCCGAAGGCGACCACCCCCGAAAAGCTGGCCACGCTGCGTCCGGTGTTCCGGAAGGACGGCACCGTCACCGCGGGTAACGCCAGCGGGATCAATGACGGCGCCGTGGCGCTGGTGCTGGGGCGTGCCGATGCCGCCGAGCGCGCCGGGCTGAAGCCAAGGGCGCGGCTGCTGGGCTACGCCCATGCCGGTGTCCGCCCCGACGTGATGGGCATTGGCCCGGTTCCCGCAGTCGAGGCGCTGTGCGCGCGCACCGGGTTGTCGGCTGGCGATTTCGACGTGATCGAATCGAACGAGGCCTTCGCGGCGCAGGCGATCGCGGTCAACCGCGCGCTGGGACTGGACGCGGCCAAGGTCAATCCCAATGGTGGCGCAATCGCGCTTGGTCATCCCATCGGCGCCACAGGAGCGATTCTTGTCGTCAAGGCACTGGCCGAACTGGAGCGGACCGGAACACGGCGCGCGCTGATCACCATGTGCATCGGCGGCGGCCAGGGAATTGCGCTGGCCATCGAGCGCCTCTGACGCCTGCCATTCCGCGGCGTCCTGCGGGGATGGGGGAACGGGGTGTGGGCGCCGCGCGCGGCGCCGCCCCGGGCATGCCCGGGGCGCACGCGCCCGGAGGGCGCGTGCCACACCCCCGCGCACCACCCCGCCGTCGGCTCACATCGGCGTCGGTAGCGCCGAACAGCGCTTGCTCCACCTGTCGCGCTTGCATACACACGGGAGCGCATCCCCGCAGCCGACCCGGAGGCCCCCGCGATGGCGAAAAAACCCAGCACAGCCACCAAGATCGGCGGCGGCTTCGTGCTGCTGCTGCTCATCGTCGCCATGGCCGGCTTCGGGATCGAGGGTTTCGGCACCGCGACCCGCAGCATCGGCTCGGTCGGCAACAAGGACATCAGCACCGACGACTACGCGCGCGCCCTCCAGGAGCAACTGCGCGAGCTCACCCAGCAGACCGGCCAGCCCGTGACGCTCGAACAGGCGCGCGCCTTCGGCATCGACCAGTCGGTCCTGCGCCAGCTGGTGACGCGCGCAACGCTGGACAACGAGGCGGCAGAGCTTGGCCTGTCGGTCGGGGACGAGATCGTGCAGCGCGAGATCCTGTCGATCGATGGATTCCAGGGGCTCGACGGCAGCTTCGATCGCGAATCCTATCGCTTTGCGCTGCAGAACGCCGGGCTGAGCGAATCCGCCTTCGAGGAGCAGTTGCGCGCCGATGCCGCACGCGGGATCCTGCAGACCGCGGTTGTCGCGGGGATTCCCGCGCCCGCCACCCAGCGCGACCTGCTGCTGGAATTCGCCGGCGAACGGCGTGATCTGACGGTTCTGACCCTCGACCGCCGGGCGCTGGCCGAGCCGATTCCCGCCGCGTCGGACGCGGATCTGCGCGCCTTCCACGAGGAAAACATCGACCGCTACACCCTGCCCGAGGGCAAACGCATCGACTACGCGCTGATCACCCCGGCGATGCTGCTCGACACGCTCGACATCGACGAGGCCGCGCTGCGCGAGGAATACGATCGCCGCGCCAGCGCGTTCCGCCGCCCCGAGCGCCGGCTGGTCGAGCGCCTCGTCTACCGCGACGCGGCCAGCGCCGAGGCCGCGATGGCGCAGATCAGCGACGGGGACGCCTCGTTCGAGGATCTGGTCGCCGAGCGCGGGCTCGAGCTCGAGGATACCGACATGGGGGATGTCACGCGCGACGAACTCGGCGCGGCGGGCGCGCCGGTGTTTGCGCTGACCGAGCCCGGCGTGACCGGCCCGCACGAGACCTCGCTCGGCCCGGCGCTGTTCCGCGTCAACGCGATCCTGCCGCCGCAGATCACCGAGTTCGAGGACGCCCGCGAGGAGCTGCGCCAGGAGGTTGGCGCCGACATGGCCGCGCGGCTGCTCGCGCAGCAGCTTGACGATTACGAAGACCTTCTGGCCGGGGGCGCCAGCGTCGCCGATCTGGCCGCCGAAACCGACATGCAGGGCGGCCGGATCGACTGGCGCGACATCAGCCGCGACGGGATCGCCGCCTATGCCGAGTTCCGCGAGGCCGCCCGCGCGGTGCAGGAGGGCGATTTCCCGCGCGTCGAGGTGCTGGACAATGGCGGGCTCTTCGCGCTCGAAATGATCGAGGCGCTGCCCTCCGAGCCGCAAGTCTTCGACGACGTGCGCGACGCGGTGCAGCGCGACTGGGAGCAGGCGCAGGTCACGGCAGCGCTGGCCGGGCTTGCCGAAGACCTGCGTGCCCGCGCCGCGGCCGGGGAAAGCTTCGCCGAGATGGGCTTTGCCCCCGGGCGCTTTCCGGGCGTGCCGCGCACGCATGACAGTTCGGACCTGCCGGGCGATCTGGTCGATCTGGGCTTCGATCTGACCGAGGGCGAGATCGCGATCAGCCCGGGCGACGGCCGCGTGCGGCTGGTGCGCGTGGACGCGGTCATCGGCCCCGACCGCGGCGATCCCGACACGCAGAACCTGAGCGCGCAGATCGCGGCGCAGCTGGAGCAAAGCCTCGCGCAGGACGTGTTCGCCTTCTTCACGTCGGCGCTGCAGGACGGCACGAGCATCCGGCTGAACCAGTCGGTGATCGACGCCGTCAACGCAGAATTCCAGTAAGGCCGGGGTGACGATGCGATGATGTCCCTGGTCCCGGGCTATGCCGAGTTCGAAGCCGGTTGGGCGCGCGGCGAGAACCAGCTTGTCTATACACGGCTCGCCGCCGATCTGGACACGCCGGTGTCGCTGTATCTGAAGCTCGCCGGTGGCGGGCGCGACAGCTTCCTGCTCGAATCGGTCACCGGTGGCGAGGTCCGCGGGCGCTATTCGATCATCGGGCTCAAGCCCGACCTGATCTGGGAATGCAACGGCGCACAGGCTCGGCTGAACCGCGAGGCGCGCTACGACCCGGACGCCTTCGCCGTCGACGACGCCGCGCCGCTCGACAGCCTGCGCGCCGTGCTGGCCGAAAGCCGTATCGCGATGCCCGATGATCTGCCCGCCGCGGCGGCAGGGCTGTTCGGCTATCTGGGCTATGACATGATCCGGCTGGTCGAGCACCTGCCCGACATCAATCCCGACCCGATCGGCGTGCCCGACGCGCGGATGCTGCGCCCGTCGGTGGTCGCGGTGCTCGACGGGGTGAAGGGCGAGGTGATCGTGGTCGCGCCCGCCTGGGTGGGCTCGGGGCTGTCGGCGCGCGCGGCCTATGCGCAGGCGGCCGAGCGGGTCATGGACGCGGTGCGCGATCTGGACCGCGCGGCCACCGGCGCGGCGCGGGGCTTCGGCGATACGGCGGCAGCGGTGGGCGAGGCGCGGTCGAACTTCGCCAAGTCCGACTACCTGGCGGCGGTGGCGAAGGCCAAGGACTACATCCGCGCGGGCGACATCTTTCAGGTGGTCCCCTCGCAGCGCTGGGCGCTGGATTTCGCATTGCCGCCCTTTGCGCTCTACCGATCGCTGCGGCGCACCAATCCCTCGCCCTTCATGTTCTACTTCGATTTCGGCCGCCCCGGCGCCGGGTTCCAGATCGTCGGCGCCAGCCCCGAGATCCTGGTCCGGCTGCGCGAGGGCGAGGTCACCATTCGCCCCATTGCCGGCACCCGCCCCCGCGGCCGCACCCCCGAGGAGGACCGCGCCCACGAGGCCGACCTGCTGGCCGATGAAAAGGAGCTCGCCGAGCATCTGATGCTGCTCGATCTGGGGCGCAACGATGTGGGGCGCGTGGCCAGGATCGGCACCGTGCGCCCGACCGAGGAATTCGTGATCGAACGCTACAGCCACGTGATGCACATCGTGTCGAACGTGGTGGGCGAGATCGCGCCCGAGCACGATGCGCTGTCGGCGCTTCTGGCCGGACTGCCGGCGGGCACGGTGTCGGGCGCGCCCAAGGTGCGCGCGATGCAGATCATCGACGAGCTGGAGCCCGAGAAGCGCGGCGTCTACGGCGGCGGCGCGGGGTATTTCGCCGCCAATGGCGAGATGGACATGTGCATCTGCCTGCGCACCGCGGTGATCCGCGACGGCGTTCTGTATGTCCAGGCCGGCGGCGGGGTGGTGCACGATTCCGACCCCGAGGCCGAGTTTCAGGAAACCGTCAACAAGGCCCGTGCGCTGCGCCGCGCGGCCGAGGATGCGGGCCGCTTCGCAACCACCACGACCCGCGACGGCTGAGCGCGCCGCGATCCCCGCAGCCCCCGCACCGCCCGTCCCGGAGCGCCCACCCGCCCGCCCCGCTCCGGGACGGGCGGTGCGGGGGCTACGCAGGCCGGGCGGGTGGGACAGGCGGCAACTTGTGGAGACGGCGCGCCCGGCGTAGCGTCACGCCCAAGGCAACCACCCGGAGGAGACACGGACCCATGACCACGCACCAGTTCGAGACCGCGCAGATCCACGCCGGCGCCAAACCGGACCCGGCGACGGGCGCGCGCCAGACCCCGATCTATCAGTCCACGGCCTATGTGTTCCGCGATGCCGACCACGCCGCGGCGCTGTTCAACCTGCAGGAGGTGGGCTTCATCTATTCGCGCCTGACCAACCCCACGGTGGCGGCGTTGCAGGACCGGCTGGCCGCGCTCGAGGGCGGGGCAGGGGCGGTGTGCTGTTCTTCGGGGCACGCGGCGCAGATCATGGCGCTGTTTCCGCTGATGGGGCCGGGGCTGAACATCGTCGCGTCGAACCGGCTTTATGGCGGGACGGTGACGCAGTTCAGCCAGACCATCCGCCGCTTCGGCTGGTCGGCAAAATTCGTCGACATCGACGACACCGACGCGTTGGAAGCCGCGATCGACGACAACACCCGCGCGGTGTTCTGCGAATCGATCGCGAACCCAGGCGGGCACATTGCCGATCTGGCGGCGATCGCGGCGGTGGCCGACCGGGCCGGGGTGCCGCTGATCGTCGACAACACCACCGCCACCCCGTATCTGTGCCGGCCCATCGAGCACGGCGCCACGCTGGTGGTGACCTCGATGACCAAGTACCTGACCGGCAACGGCACCGTCACCGGCGGCGCGATCATCGATTCGGGCAGGTTCGACTGGTCGGCCTCGGACAAGTTCCCGTCGCTGTCGGCGCCCGAGCCCGCCTATCACGGGCTGAAGTTCCACGAGACCTTCGGCCCGCTGGCATTCACGTTCCATTCCATCGCCATCGGGCTGCGCGATCTGGGCATGACGCTGAACGCGCAGGCGGCGCATTACACGCTGATGGGGATCGAGACGCTCAGCCTGCGGATGGACCGCCATGTCGCCAACGCGGTGAAGGTGGCGCAGTGGCTCGAGCGCGACCCGCGCGTTGCCTATGTGACCTATGCGGGGTTGCCGTCCTCGCCGTCCTATGCGCGGATGGCGACCTATTGCCCGAAGGGCGCGTCGTCGCTGTTCACCTTCTCGCTCAAGGGCGGGTACGAGGCCTGCGTGCAGTTGATCGACCGCGTGAAGATCTTCAGCCATGTGGCCAATCTGGGCGACACCCGGTCGCTGATCATTCACTCGGCCTCGACCACGCACCGGCAACTGACCGAAGCGCAGCAGATCGCCGCCGGGGCCGCCCCGGATGTGGTGCGGCTGTCGATCGGGACCGAGGACGCGGACGACCTGATTGCGGATCTCGATCAGGCGCTGGGCTAGGGGGCCGTTCCCGCCGTGGCGGCATGCCGGCGCCAATCGCGCGCCGGCGTTGCCATGCCGGGTTCAAATTCGGCGAAAAATCGCTATATCGGGCGATGGCGGCATTGCGCGACTCCCGTGGACTGCCGACCTTGTGCTAGAGGCTGACCATGACACCACAGATCGCAATCAGCCTGTCCCATGATGGTATTTCGGTCCTGTCGCGTGGCCGCGGCGGCTGGGACCTGGTCGGGTCGGTGGAGCTGGATCACCCGCGCCTGGACCGCCGGCTTCGCAAGCTCCGCGACACCGCGCGCGAGGCTGCGGGCGGGTCGGCGGCGAGCCTGCTGATCATCCCGAACTCCGAGATCCTCTACACCCACGTCACGGCACCGGGTCCCGACGATGCCGCGCGCGCGGCGCAGATCCGGCAGGGGCTCGATGGACTGACCCCGTATCCGGTGGACGAGCTGGTGTTCACCTGGCACGCCGAGGGCGACCTGGCCGCGGTGTCGGTGGTCGCGCGTGAGACCCTGGACGAGGCCGAGGCCTTCGCCGCAACCCATGAACTTGGCGCGGTGGGCTTCGCGGCCTTCCCCGAGGATCCGGGCTTCGGCAAGGAAGTGTATCTTGCACCGACACGCGCGGCGCCCGCGGCTCCGCCCGCCAGTCCCGCGCCTGCCCCCGGTGCCGGTCGGGGTGGTGCCGGGCCGGACGTATCGGGGGGTGTGGCGCAGTCCGAAGCGCGGGCCGAAGCGCAGTCCCAAGCGCGGGCCGAAGCGCCCGAATCGCCGACGCCAGACGCTTCTGCCGTGCCCGCGAAACAGGCGCCTGCACCGAAGCCCGGCGCCGACACCGGGGGCAAGAGCGTTGCCAGAACTGCGCCGGAGCGCGATCCGGCGCCGGCCTTCGCGTCTCGGCGAGCGCCCGCATCCACCTCGGCGCCCAAGGTGCCCGAGCCGGCGACCGCCGGCGCGGCGGCACCCGCCCCGGTGGCCCCCGCGCCTGCGGCTGCGCCCGCAGAAAAATCGGCGAAAGAAGCGTTTTCCGTCCAGTCGCTCAAGGATGGCGTCAAGGGCGTCACCTCGAAGCTGCTTGGAGGTCGGCGATCCGGGGACCCGGCAGCGCAGGTCAGGTCCAGCGACCGTCTGGGCCGCCGCGCACGGGAGATCCTGAGCAAGACCGGGCAGACCCCGGATGCCGCCGCCCCGCACCCGGCACCGGGAGCAGCGACCGCCGCCACGCTGCGCGCCAGGATCGGGGCTGTCGACGCGCGCGGCAAATCCGTCCCGACTGCGCCGAAACCTGCGGCGCCCAGCGATCCCGACGCGCTGAAAAAGGCGCTTGCGGCGCCGGTGCAGAACCATGCCTCCCGCGCGCCGGCTGCCAGGGCACCCGCCGCCGGGGCCTCGAGCGAGGCCGAAAAGCTCACGATTTTCGGCGCGCGCGGCAACACGACCGCCAGCGAAGGCTTCGGTCGCCGCGGACTGTTGCTGACCGGGGGGCTTCTGCTGGTGCTTGCCGCGGTGGCGGTCTGGGCGCTCTATTTCACTGCCGACCAGCCCGCGCCGCCCGCGGATGTCGCGCTTGTCGACCCGGTGGTCGAGGCCCCGGCCGATGCGGTGGCCCCCGGCGCCGAGACCGCGCCCGAGGCTGCACCGCTGACAGAGCCCGACCCGGTCCCGGCGGACACCGACACGGCGGCGTTGCCGCAACCCGATGAGCTGCTGCCGCTGGATGAACAGGCGGCCATCGATGACACGCTGGCCGCGATCGACAGCGATGTCGCGGTCCCGCTGGAACCGGCTACGGACACACCGGCCGCCCCCCCGCCGCTGGGGGCCGATGACAGCGGCGATGTGCGCGCAGAGACCGCGGCACCCACCGAGAGCGGCGCGGACCCGGTGGTCCTGTCCGAGTTGACGCCGCCCTCGGCCGTGGCCTCTGATCTGCCCACGCTGCCCGCATCGCCGGCGCCGTTCGGGACCGAAACGCTGCCCGGCGTCGCCAGCGCGGGCCCGGGTGCCGAGCCGACCCCCGAGGTGATCGAGGGCACCCCCCCGAGCGCGCCGCCGGTGCGCCCGGAGGGCCTTGGCGGTCAGGAAGACGCGGCGCTTGAACCCGATGCGCCCGGCGCGGCGGATGGTGACACCGCCATCGCCGAAACCGATGCCACGCCCGGCGCCGACGCGGCGGCCGCGGGGGATGTGGCGCCGTTCTCGATCGCCGACGCGCGGTTCGCGGCTGCGCGGCCCGAGCCGCGATCGGCCACCGCAGCGCCGCAGACCTCCACCGATGCCCAGCCTGTCGATGCCCAGCCTGTCGATGCCCAGCCTGTCGATGCCCAGCCCGCAGATGCCCAGC
>PUOA01000065.1 GCA_003551925.1 Paracoccaceae bacterium | reverse complement strand
GCCCCGCTGCCGCAGGCGCTGGCCGCGCTCCCCACCCCCGCGCGCGACGATATCGCCGCCGGCGCGGGCGACGACGCGGCGGTGCTGCGCATGGGCGCGGCGCGGCAGGTGATCGCCACGGATCATCTGCGCGCGCTGTGGGAGGACCCGTTCGTGATGGCGCAGATCGCCGCGGTGCACGCGCTGGGCGATATCTGGGCGATGGGGGCGGCGCCGCAGGCCGCGCTCGCCACGATCACCCTGCCGCGGATGACGCCCGCGCTGCAGGCCCGCACGCTGGCCGAGGTCATGGCCGGCGCGCAGGCAGTGTTCGCCCCCGCGGGTGCCGCGATCGTGGGCGGGCACAGCGCCATGGGGGCCGAGATGGCGCTCGGCTTCACGGTCACCGGGCTCGCCGGAGAGCGCACGCTGACCAAGGCCGGGGCGCAGCCGGGCGACGCGCTGGTTCTGGTCAAGCCGCTGGGCACCGGCGCGATCATGGCCGCCGAGATGCGCCGCATAGCGCCCGGCGATGCGGTGGCCGGCGCGCTGGCGGCGATGATCACGCCGCAGGGCGCGGCGGCGGCGGTGCTGGCGCCCATTGCGCGCGCGATGACCGATGTGACCGGCTTCGGGCTCGCCGGGCACCTGTCGGAAATGCTGGCGGGGTCGGGCTGCGCGGCCGAGGTGGATCTGGACGCGCTGCCGCTGCTGCCCGGTGCCGAGGCACTGGCGGCACAGGGGATCGCGTCGAGCCTGACCCCGCAGAACCGCACCGCGCTGGAGGGGCGGCTGGAGGCGCCCGACACCGCGCGCGCCGCGCTGCTGGTCGATCCGCAGACGGCGGGCGGGTTGCTGGCGGCGGTGCCCGAAGCGCAGGCGGCCGAAGCGGTCACCGCGCTGCATGCCGCGGGGTTTGCGCAGGCCGCCGTCATCGGACGGCTGCACGCCGCCGACACGCCGAGCATCCGCGCGCTTTCCCCCTGACCGGGCATCGGCTATGCCCGGTCCATGGGGGTTGCACGCCCCGCACCGACGCATATATTCGCACCAACGAATATGAAAGGACATCGCAGATGACCGACACGCGACACACGAAGCTGCTGATCATCGGGTCGGGGCCCGCGGGCTACACCGCCGCCGTCTATGGCGCGCGCGCGATGCTGGAGCCGCTGATGGTGCAGGGCATCCAGCCCGGCGGGCAGCTGACCATCACCACCGAGGTCGAGAACTGGCCCGGCGACACCATGACCACGGGCCCCGAGCTCATGCAGCGGATGGAGGCACACGCCCGCGCCATGGGCACCGACATCGTGACCGATCACATCGCGAAGCTGGACCTGTCCGCGCGGCCCTTCACGGCGACGGGCGACAGCGGCACCACCTACACCGCCGACGCGGTGATCCTGGCGACCGGGGCGCAGGCGAAGTGGCTGGGCCTGCCGTCCGAGGAGCGACTGCAGGGGATGGGCGTGTCGGCCTGCGCCACCTGCGACGGGTTCTTCTACCGCGGCAAGGAGGTCGCGGTGGTGGGCGGCGGCAACACCGCGGTCGAAGAGGCACTGTTCCTGACCAATTTCGCCAGCAAGGTAACGCTGATCCACCGCCGCGACTCGCTGCGCGCCGAGAAGATCATGCAGGACCGCCTGTTCCGCAACCCGAAGGTCGAGGTGCTGTGGGACCACACCGTGGCCGAGATCCTGGGCGGCGACGGGGGCGCCGGCGTCACCGGGCTGCGGCTGGCGCATGCCCGGACGGGGGCCGAGCGCACCCTGCCCTGCGACGGCGTGTTCATCGCCATCGGCCATTCGCCGGCCACCGAGCTTGTGCGCGGGCAGGTCGAGATGCACCATGGAGATTACGTCAAGGTGAAGCCCGGAAGCACCGAAACCTCGGTCCCCGGCGTGTTCGCGGCGGGCGATGTGACCGACCATGTCTACCGCCAGGCGGTGACCAGCGCCGGAATGGGCTGCATGGCCGCGCTCGATGCCGAGCGCTTCCTCGCCGCGCAGGGTGCCGACGCGCCGGTTGATCCGACGCTTGCCGACGCCCCGGCCTGAGGCAACAAGGCGGGCGCGTCGCGCCCGCCTTGTTGCCTGACGGGGTCAGTTCCCGAACAACCCGCCCAGCACGCCGCGGATCGTGTCCTCGATGGCGCTGGAGGTGCTGCGCGCGCCGGGGCCTGTCGCCGGCTGTTGCGGCTGCGGGTCGCCGTAATCGGGCCGGCTGACCGGGGCCTCCCACTCCTGCCGCGCGGGCACGTCCATGGGCAACGAGCGCGGCGTGGCGCCTTCATGGATGCGGGCCATGGTCTCTTGCCAGATCGTGGCGGGTAGCCCGCCACCCGTCACCCCGGTCAGCGGCGAGTTGTCGTCATAGCCCATCCACACCCCGGCGACGTAGTCGGCGGTGAAGCCGATGAACCACGCGTCGCGCGCGCCCTGGGTGGTGCCGGTCTTGCCCGCGACCTCCCAGCCGGGAATGCGCGCCCGCCCGCCGGTGCCGCTTTCGACAACTTCGTGCATCATCCAGGTGAGCGCCCGCGCCGAGCGTTCCGAGATCACCCGATCCCCGACCCCGCCCGACTGGCGCATCAGCGGCTCGCTCTCGCCCAGCAGGCGCAGTTCGCTGATACCGAAGGGCCGCACCGCCGTCCCGCCGTTCAGGATGCCGGCATAGGCGGCGGTCATTTCCATCAGCGATGCCTCGGACGAGCCGAGCGCGATGGCGGGACCGTCGGCGAGGCTGCTCCGGATGCCGAAGCCGGTGGCAACGTCGCGCACCTGCTCGCGGCCCATCGCCTCGGACACGCGCACCGCGGGGATGTTGAGCGAGCGCGCAAGCGCCTCGGTCAGCGTCACCATACCACTGAAATCGTTGGTATAGTTGCGCGGGCTCCAGGGTCCCGAGCCGGGGATGTTGATGGTCAGCGGCGCGTCCTCGACGATGTCGAACGGCTCGAACCCGTTCTCCAGCGCCGCGGCATAGAGGAACGGCTTGAACGCCGATCCGGTCTGCCGCATCGCCTGCGTGGCGCGGTTGAAGCTGCCGATGCGCGCCTCGCGGCCGCCGACCACCGCGCGCACCGCACCGTCGGCCGCCATCACCACGATCGCCGCCTGCGCGGTCGAGCCTTCGCGCACGCGGGTTTCGAACACCTCGCGCAGCGCGTCTTCGGCAGCGGCCTGGATGCGCGGATCGAAGGTCGTTTCGATCAGCACGTCTTCGGTGGTGTTCCGCGTCAGCCAGGACGGACCGGAGTTCATCAGCCAGTCGGCGAAGGCCGCGCCTTGCGATTGCGTCGCGCTTTCAGCCAGCGTTGCCGGGTGCGCACGCGCCTCGGCGAGTTGATACTCGGTCAGGAAGCCCTGCTCGTCCATCAGGGTCAGGACCACGTTCGCCCGCGCCTGCGCGCGCTCGAGGTTCCGCGTCGGCGCCAGCGCCGACGGCGCGATCAAGAGCCCCGCCAGCATCGCGGCCTCGGCGGCGTTCACCTCGTTGGCGGAGCGGCCGAAATAGCGCTGCGCGGCGGCCTCGAACCCGCGCGCCCCTGCGCCCAGAAACGCGCGGTTCATGTAGAGCGTCAGGATCTCGTCCTTTGAAAACCGCCGCTCGAGCGCGAGCGCGAAGGGCACTTCCTGAAGCTTGCGCCAGAGCGTGTTGCGCCGGCAGTCGGCCTCGAACGCGGCCTCGGAGTCCCACTCATTGGGGTCGAATTCGACGCCCAGACACAGCAACTTTGCCGTCTGCTGGGTGATGGTCGACCCGCCCGCGCCCGAAAACGGCCCGCGCCCGGCGGCCATGTTGGAGCGCATCGCCCCCGCAATGCCACGCGGCGACAGGCCGAAATGGCTGTAGAAGCGGCGATCCTCGACCGCGATGATGGCGTTCTTCAGATGCGGCGATACGGTGTCGGCGGTGATCACGCCGCCGAAGGTCTCGCCGCGCCAGGCGAAGACCTGGCTGGTGGTGTCGGTCATGGTCACCGACCCGCGCGCGCGTCCGTCCAGAAGCTCGGCCAGGTCGGGCAGAGTGGAGTAGTAGTAGAACGTCGCGCCGCCCAGCACCAGCGCCACAGCCGCCGTCACCCGCCAGGTGATACCCCAGATCACGCGCAGGATCGCCCGGATCACCGCGGCAATCAGGCCGAAGACACCCCCGATCAGCCGCGTCAGGATG
>PUOA01000307.1 GCA_003551925.1 Paracoccaceae bacterium | reverse complement strand
TCGCCGCGGACGCTTGCATCCACCCCGGAGCGGGCTTAGGCACGGCGCATGCATTCGCTCACCCGCTCCGATCCCCCACCCCCGGGTCCTGCGCCGTCTCTGCGCGGGGCGGATCTGCGTCAGCGGCCGCGCCAGTGTGACGACCTCTCGGCCGGTGAAGCGCTGCCCGGCGCCACCAGCGCCGCGTGGCAGGACGCCGTCGGCACCGCGATTCTCCGGGCGCCGGGAATGTCGGACTGCGCGACCCTCGCCTTGTCACGCCCGGCGCGGCGCGCCCCGTCCGGCACAGCGGGCCATCCGCAGCCCGGTCGCATGTTCGCTGCCCCCGCCGCCGCGCGCCTTGCTCGCTGCAGGCAACCGCGCGCCTTCGTGCCCCGCGTGCTGCGGCAGGAATCGGAGCGCGCGCATGGTCACGCTTGAAATCTGGTCCGACCCGGTCTGCCCGTGGTGCCTGATCGGCAAGGCGGCGCTGGAGCGCGCGCTGGAGAGCCGGCCCGAACACCCCTTCGCGGTGTCGTGGCACCCGTTCCAGCTCAACCCCGACATGCCGGCCGAGGGCATGGCGCGCGACGACTACATGGCGCTGAAATTCGGCGGCACCGAGGGCATACTGGCGGCCTATCGCCCCGTCGTCGAACGCGCCGAGGCCGAGGGGCTGCGTCTCGATCTGCCCGCGATCACGCGCATGCCCAACACGCTGGACGCGCACCGGCTGATCCACTGGGCGGGGCTCGAGGGGCGGCAGGGCGCGATGGTCTCGGCGCTGTTCCGCGCCTTCTTCCGCGAGGGGCGCGATATCGGCGAGCGTGCAACGCTGGCGGAGCTTGCACAGGGCGCCGGGATGGACGGCGCAGCGGTGGCGCGGCTGCTGGCCTCGGACGCCGACACGGACATGATCCGCGACCGTGACCGCGACGCGCGCGCGCGCGGGATCACCGGCGTTCCGTTCTTCGTGGTCGCCGGGCAGCACGCGGTGCCCGGCGCGCAGCCGGCCGAACTGTGGCAGCAGGTGATCGACGAGCTTGCCGGGCAGGCCCCGTGACCGCCCGGCCCGACACCTCCGAGGTCACGCGCGCGGGCCCCGGTTTCAAGGAATTCGTGGCGCTGATGGCGCTGCTGTTCTCGACCATCGCGTTTTCCATCGACGCGATGCTGCCCGCGCTGCCGCGCATCGGCGCCGACCTGGCCCCCGAGGCGCCGGCGCAGGCGCAGCTGGTGGTAACGGTGTTCGTGCTGGGCATGGGGCTGGGCACGCTGCTGTGCGGACCCGTTTCGGACGCGGTGGGGCGCAAGCCGGTCATGCTGTGGGGCATGGCGCTGTTCGTGGCGGCGGCGATCGTGGCCGCGCAGGCGCAGAGCATCGACACGCTGCTGGCGGCGCGCTTCGTGCAGGGGCTGGGCGCGGCGGGGCCGCGCGTGGTGGCGCTGGCGATGGTGCGCGACCGCTACCAGGGCCGGCGGATGGCGCAGGTGGTGTCGATCGTGATGACGCTGTTCATCCTGGTGCCCGCGATTGCGCCGTCGATCGGGGCGGGGCTGATCTGGGTCTGGGACTGGCGCGCGGTGTTCTACGCCTTCGTGGCGTTCGGCGCGGTGGCGGCGCTGTGGCTCGGCCTGCGCCAGCCCGAAACGCTCACCCCCGAGGCGCGCCGCCCGCTGCGCCCCGGCACGCTTGCCCGCGCGGTGGCCGAGGTGCTGGGCAACCGCGTGGTGCTGGTCTACACCGCCGTGCTCGCACTCGCTTTCGGGTCGATGTTCACCTGGCTGTCCAGCGCACCGCTGATCTTCGACGAGGTCTTCGACCGCGCCAGCAGCTTCCCGTTCTGGTTCGCGGGGCTCGCGCTGATTGCCGGGACGTCCAACATCCTCAACGCGCGGCTGGTGATGCGGCTGGGCATGCGGCGGCTGGCAACGACGGCGTTCGCCGCGCAGTTCGGCGCATCGGTCGTGGTGATCGCGGTGTTCCGGCTGGGGCTGCCCGCGCCGTGGGATTTCGCGGTGTTCTTCGCCTATCTCTGCGCGGTGTTCTTCTCGCTCGGGCTGACCTTCGGCAACCTCAACGCGCTGGCGCTGCAGCCGCTGGGCCACATCGCCGGAACCGGCGCGGCGGTGATCGGCTCGCTGCACACGGTGCTGGCGGTCGGCGTCGCGGTGCCGATCAGCCTCGCCTATGACGGCAGCCCGCTTCCCGCGATGCTGGGCACCCTCACCTGCGTGGGGCTTTCGCTCGGGCTGATGCTGGTCGCGCGGCGGATCGACACCTCGGACGGCTGAGCCGCCCTCAGGCGGTGACCGCTTCGCGCGCTGCCGCCGCCTGCGCCTTGCGCGCGGGCCTGGCCGATGGCTTGCGCGCGCTCGGTGCGCGCAGCTTCTCGGCTTCGGCGGCAAGCTCGGCCGCGCTCTGGTGCGGCATGGCGGCGGTCATCGCGCAGACCGATCGCAGCCACAGCTCCTGCTGCGTCTGCCAGAAGCGCACCCAGACGAGCGTGCTGTGCATGGTAAAGGTGAGCGGGTCGAAAGGTGGTGTCATCCTGTCCTCCCTCAGTCAGGCCGGCACTGTTCACTAGATGGGACGCGAGGGCGGGACTCCAAACCCTTTTCGCCGCATTTCCTGCACGCGGCGGCGAAATTCCGCCCGCACTGCCCGACATGCAGGCAGATCGGCAGTGCCGCGCGCATCTTGACCGGGTGCGGTGGCGCGCCAGATCACGCGCATGTTCCTGATCGGACGCGACCGCGTGGCCAACGCTTCGGCCCTTGATATCCGCTGGGTGCCCCGGCGGTTTCTGGGGCGCACCACGCTGTGGCCCCGGCGGGGCGGGGCGCGGCTCTGGGCGCGGATCATCTTCGAGATCGAGATCCTGCGCTATCTTCTGGCGCTGATGCCCTTCGTGCTGGGGGTGCTGATCTGGCAGGATTACGCACTCGCCATCGCGCAGGCGCCGATCCCGATGCTGATCCTGATCTATCTGGTCGAGGCGCGGATGCTGCGCGCCAGCCCCGCCACCCGGGCGCGGCTGGTCAGCGACGCCGAGGCCGACCGCGGGCTGGACCTGCTGTCCACGCGCGGGCGCAAGATCCTGGGCCGGATGGCGGCGAAACGCGGGCTCTCGGCCGGGCGGCTGCATCTGGTGATCGAGCAATCCGACATGCTGCGGGTGCCGACGCTGACGCTGGTGTCGATCCAGTCCGAGGACGGCCCCGCGCTGCTGCACCCCGACGCCGAGGAACGCGCGCTGATCGAGGCCGAGCTGTTCGCGCCGCCGCTCACCGAGCGCGCGCTCCAGCATATCGGCCTTGCCCGCAAGATCGAGACCCATGACATCACCTTCGAGCCCGCGCAGGTCTCGGCGCATGCGCGGCTTGCGGCGCTGATGGCCGAACGCGGGCGCGCGCCGGCCTCAGCGGGCGAGTGACAGCACGCGGCCGAAGGGCGCCTCGGGCGGGTCGGGCTGCGGCGCGGCCCAGATGACCGGAAAGCGCGGGCGCGCGTCGCCCACGGGGCCGTCCATGTCGCTCAGGATCACCAGCGCGGACGGCTTCAGCGCGCCCGCGCGCGCCAGCACCGGGGCGAAATCGGTGCCGCCCCCGCGCGGCAACTCCAGCGTCGGCAGCACCCGCGTGGCCTCGGCGGGATCAAGCGCGCGGTCGATGCGCAGCGCCTCGTCGAAGACCAGCAGGTGCAGCGCCGCCTGCATGCGCCGCGCAATCCCGGCGGCCTCGGCCATCAGCAGGCGCAGCGAGTCCTCGCCCACCGACCCCGAGGCATCGAGCGCGACAACGATCCGCGCCCCTTGCGCGGTCCGTTCGATCCGCGGCACCCAGGGCGGCGGCGCGGCGCCTTGCTGCAGCGCCCGCGCCCCTTGCGCCAGCCAGGCGCGCGCCGGGCGCGCGGCGCTGGGCTGGAGCCGCGGCAGCGTGGCGCGCGCGAGCAGCCGGCGCAGCACGATCTCCCACGGGGTGCGCGGGCGCGGCAGATCGGCGATGCGGTGGCCCAGCACGCCCAGCCCGAACCCCGCCGCGCGCCCCGCCGCCATCGCGCGGGCCAGATGCGCGCGCCATTCGGCGCGGCCCTCGGCCTCGGCGCCGGTGCCGGTCTGGTCGTCCGGGCTGGGCGCGGCCTGCGCCCCGGCGGCGCGCAAGGGGTCCGCCCCGATCTGCCCCC
>PUOA01000221.1 GCA_003551925.1 Paracoccaceae bacterium | reverse complement strand
TGAGAGGAAGTATCTGGTTTCGTGGCGCTTCCTTCCTCCGGTCTCGACATGTGTGGTGGCGCGGATGAGGCAGGCCGCGCCGGGCAGGCGCATCTCTCCGGGGAAGCGGCGCTGTCCGGCGAGCCAGCCGGCGTCGTGCAGCACGGCGGTGTGGCGCGCCTCGATCCGGCCGTGGCCCTTGTCATGCACGAGGTGGGTCTGGGCCGGTTCTGTCATGGCGAAGGCGGCCGCGACCTCGGCCCTGAGCGTCGGCTGATTGGCCTTGACCGCCAGCAGCCAGTCGGCGCCCTGCGCGGCGATGGCGCGGGCAATGTCGGCATTTGTCGCGATGGCATCGATCGAAACCAGCGCACCCCTCAGCCCGCCCTCGGCACCGAGCCGCTCGAGCAGCGGCGGGATGGCGGCAAGCTCGCCGGCCTTGTCGGGCACCGCCTCGGCGGCCAGCACCAGCCGGGCGGTGGTGGCGAAGGCCGAGACCAGGTGCAGCGGCCCGGCCCCCGCCCCGCGGTCGTGGCAGCAAGACACGCGCCGTAGAGTTCCGATTTCATGGATCATCTCCCCAGATGAATATCGGATCGGGTTCCGAAGGTCGTCGCATCGGCGTTTGCGCCGTCGACTGTTCGGGGGTATGGCGCGCTTGCGTTACAGTTTGACGACACGCAGGCGGTTCGGTTCACGGCAAAAACGGGCGAGGGGGGACGCACGGCCTCGGGTGCTTTCAGCTGCGGTGTGGTCCGGTGACGCGCTTTCGCGCGGGAGCGTCCGCGCCGCAGGAACCGGGCTGGTCGGGATCGATGGCGTGGCGGCAGCCATGCCAGCGAGGGGCTGGCCGCGCTCAGGCGTCGGCGGGTTCCAGAGACAGTTCGATGATCTCGCAGTTGCGCAGGCGCGCGGTGGGCGCGCAGCCCAGCACCGCCAGCATCTCGCGCATCAGCCCGCCATGCGAGACGACAAGCGTGCCGCCCGCCGGTGGCGCCACCACGGCGCGCAACGCCGCCAGCGCGCGGGCCTGCAACGCATCAAGCGGCTCCACGCCCGCGCCGTGAAGCGAGCGCGCGTCGCGCGGCTTGCCCTCGTTCTCGCCCCAGTTCCGTTCGCGCAGCACCGGGTCGGTGGTGATCGGCAAGCCCAGTTCCGCGGCGATGATGCCCGCCGTCTGCAAGGCCCGGCGCTGCGGGCTCGAGACGATGCGCTGCAAGCGCAGGGTCCGCAACGCCTGCGCCGCCTGTGCAGCCTGCGCGCGGCCGCGGTCGTTCAGCTCGGCGTCGATCGACCCCTGCAGCACACCGCGCGCGTTCAGGTCGGTCTCGCCATGCCGGATCAGGTGCAGCCGCCGGGGCGCGCCGGGCCCCGCGCCCGGAGTAAAGAGCGCGCGGCCGTTGCCGTGAAGCCGGATCATCGGGCCGTTCTCCCCGATCCGCGCGCGGCATCGCGCAGTTCGGCGTAGGTGCGGTAGTTGTCGAAGGTCGCGGGCGCGCCCTGCGCCGCCACCGTCAGGATCAGCGCGTTCAGGATCGCCATCGGCACCGTCAGGGTCCCGCTTTCCAGCTCGGATCCGCGCGGCGCGGCCAGCAGGTGATCCGGCGCGGGGTGCATCAGAACGCCGGCCAGATCCGCGATCAGCATTCCCGCGGCTTGCTGCGCGCGCGCCTGCGCGCACAACGACTGCACCGACGCGGGCACCTCGCGCAGGGCAAAGCACAGCACCGCATCGGGCGCGCGCAGCAGCGCACCGGCCTCGGCCACGCTGCGCGGATCGGGCTGGAGCTGCACCGTCATCAGCCCGGCGCGGCGCAACCGGCGGGTCGCATGGCGCGCAAGCGCCTCGGCCGTGCCCTCGGCCAGCACGAACACCCGCGGCGCCGCCAACAGCCGCGCCGCCGCACGGTCCAGCGCGTCCTGTCCCAGGTGCGTCGGCAGTTCGGCCAGCGCGGCAATTTCGCGTTCGACCAGACGGTCGAGCACCGACCCGCCCCCCGTGTCATCGAGCCGCCGGCGCACCAGCTCGTCGGTGCGGGTGCGGCGCAGCAGCTCGCCCCGGATTTCGGCGCGCAGCTCGGGCACGCCCTGATAGCCAAGCTTGTGCGCCAGTCGCACCAGCGCCGAGGCATGGGCCTGCACCCGCGCCGCGATCTCGCCCGCCGAGGCGAAGGCACAAAAGGCGTGATCCTCGATCAGGACGCGCGCAAGGCGTTCTTCGGTGGGGGACAACCCGCCATGGGCGCCGACCCGATCTGCAAGGCTTTGCGACATGAAATCCGCACTCCGGTTGCATGGCAGATCATACCTGCAATGAAAATTGCAGCAACAGGAATAATTGCAACGATTGTTGTTATTCTGTCATCTTCACCGCCTAGGGTGCGACCACCGAGCGGTGCGCCGACGCCGCCGTCCTGTCCGATGCCAAGGAGATTCCAACATGCACCTCAGGCTGATCGCGGCGCTTGCGCTGCCGCTTGCCGTTGCCGCGCCAATCCACGCGCAGGAGTTCGACGACTGGTTGCGCGACGCGCAGATGGGCCCCCACGCCCCCGCCGAGGAAGACTGGGACGCCGTGCTGGACGCCGCGCGCGGTGAACCGCCGTTGCAGGTGTTCATGACCTCGAGCCGCGTGAATCAGGCGATCAGCAGCTTCGCCGAGCTTTATCCCGATCTGGTGGTCGAGGGCGTGCACATCCCCGCCTCGGAGATGTTCGAGCGCGTGCGCCGCGAGCGCGCGGCGGGCAATTACGGGATCGGGCTGCTGCACGCCGACGACCCCGAACGCTATCTGGCGCAGTTCGGCGAGGCGCTGGTCTCCTATGTCCCGCCCCAGTTCATGGAGGTGATCCCGGAGTCGGCGCGCGACCCGCTGCTGACCTACCGCTTCCTGCCCACCGGCGTGACCTACAACCCCGACACCTTTCCCGACGCGCCACCGGTCACCAATATCTGGGATCTGACGACCGAGGAATTCGCCGGCCGCGTGCTGATCGCCGACCCGATGCAGACCGGCTCCATGCTGACCTATCTGGTCACGCTGGCCGGGCTGCATGACGAGATGGCCACCGCCTACGAGGCGCGCTTCGGCAACGCGATCGCACTGCGCGAGGAGAATGCCGGGCTGGAATGGGCGCGTCGGCTGCTGGAAAACGAGCCGGTGATCGTCGGCGGCACCCGCGATGTGGCCGAGGCGATCACCAACAGCTCCGAGTTGATGGTGGGTTTCAACAACTTCAGCCGCATGCGCGAGGTGCCGACCGGCCGCTACAACTTCCGCTTCGTCATGGGGATGGAACCCGCCGACATGGTCAATCTGCCCGTGCATCTGAGCGTTATGGCCGGCAGCCCCAGCCCGAACGCCGCAAAGCTGTTCGTGCGGCACATGCTCAGCGACGAGGGCGGCGCGCCGTGGTTCGAAGAGGGCAACCCCTCGTCGCGCACCGACTGGGAGCCGCAGACCGAATGGATCCGGCCGATCCTCGAGCACACCAGGATCGATGTCGATTTCGACCACCTGCTGGCCGCGACCGATGACTTCATCGACTTCTGGATCGTCAATCGCTGACATGCTCCGGGGCGGCGCGGGCACCAACCGCGCGCGCCGCCCATCCCCATGCGCGCAGGAGAGCCCCGATGACCGACCTCGCCCCCCGCCGCCTGCTGCGCCCGGCGCGGATCGCGCTGCGACGGCCGCATGTGATCGTCGGCATCGTCGTGGTGGCGGTGCTGGGCGCGCTGGTCATCTTCCCGGTCGCCGAGATCGTGCTCGACAGCCTGCGCCTGCAGGAGCGCGACCTGCGCCGCTTCCCCGATGCGCAGCCCGGCGACTGGACGCTGTTCTACTGGGAGCGCGTGCTCGCCAGCCCGCTGAGCCCGCGCATCTTCTACCAGCCGCTGCTCAACACGCTGATCGTGACCGTGGCCTACACCGTTCTGGCGATGGCGCTGGGCGTGGCGCTCGCGTGGCTGGTCGCGCGCACCGACATTCCGTTCAAGCCGCTGATCTCGGCCAGCGTGGTGCTGCCCTACATCCTGCCTGCCTGGACCATCGCGCTGGCATGGACAACCATGTTCCGCACCGATGCGCAGACGCTGGGCGCGGCGGGCTTCTTGCAGACCATGACCGGCGCGGCGGTGCCCGACTGGGTGACCTTCGGGCTGTTTCCAATCGTGGTGGTGATGGTG
>PUOA01000219.1 GCA_003551925.1 Paracoccaceae bacterium | reverse complement strand
GAGACCCGCTTCGATCAGGGGATCGAGGATATGGGCTGGGATCGCATACGCTCGCGGATCGAGGTGCAGACCCGCGACGGGCGTCGCATCGAGCGCTGGGCCGACGAAAACTATCGCGGCAGCCCGCACAACCCGCTCAGCGATGCCGAGCTTGAAGACAAGTTCCGCGACTGCGCGAGTGGCCTTCTGGACGGCGACCGCACCGCGGCGCTGTTCAAGACCGTCTGGTCGCTGGAGGGACTGGCGGATATCGGCGAGCTGTTTGCGCTTCTGGACTGGCAGGGCGGGGCCTGAGCGCGCCACCACCCCGTCGCCGCCACCCCGTCGCCGCCACCCCGTCGCCACCACCCCGTCGCCGCCGCGCCGGGCGGTGCGTGGCGCGGGTCGGTCACTCCGGAACGAACCGCGCGCGCAGCGTGACGGGCTCCGGCGCGGGGGCGATGGTGATCTCGGGCGCGTCGGCGCCCTCGCGCAGACCGGCCCACCCCGCGAACCGATACCCTGCGGCGGGTTCGGCCGTCACCGTGACCGGGACGCCCAGAAAATAGGTGCCGCGCCAGGTGTCGGGGTCGCCAGCCCCGCGCGCGGGCAGGGTCACCGTGTTCACCCGGATGGCCCCGCGTGCCGCCGGGCTGGTGGCGACGCCGATCTGCCCGGTCCCGGCGGGGGCGAACGCCGCGACGAGCTGGTCGCGCTGGATCGCTGGACGCGCGCGCAGGAAGCCGGCCAGCCGCGCGATGTCGGCCTGCCAGTCCTCAAGCGTCCGCTCGGGGCGCCAGCGCGCCAGATGCGCCGGGATCTCGGGGGCGATCCGCGCGGCGGCGGCGTCGAGTTTCCGAAGCGTGGTCTCGGGGTGCAGCGACGTGTTCAGCAGATCGGCAAAGCGGTTCAGAAACCGCGCGCGCAGCGCGTCATTCGAGACCAGGCGGTGAAACAGGAACGGAAAGCCATCGCGATAGAAGGAGTCATCCGTGGGGGCCAGGCGGTGGGCAAAGTTGTCGAACTCCGGATCACCTACGCCGCCGCCCCATTCATCGAAATCGCTGATCAGCCAGCGCCAGCGGCCATCCTGCACTCCGGCCGCGGGCGCATCCGACCGCTTGGGGGCGCGCCACCAGCGCACATTGTTCGACACCCAGTCTGCGTTGCCGACGAAGACATGCGCAATGATGAAATCGAAGAAACTGCCGATATCAAGCTGCGCGCGGACCTCGTGCACAAAGTCGGGGTCATCAGGGTCGAGGTGCCAGATATGCTCGAGTGTCTGGCGCCACGCCGCCACAAGGTCCGTGGGCATTCCGCCGGTCGAACCCGAATTGTTCAGCAAGTCCACATCGTCGGGATCGGCGCCATGCACCAGTTCCAGATAATGGCGATCATAGCGTTCGCGGAGATTGTGTATGCCCCAGTATTCCCCGTTCAGGAAGACGACCGCGGGCTGATAGGCCTGCGTATCCGCGACAAGGTCGTGCATGAGCGATTGCAGGACCCCGTCCGCGAGCATCGTCTGCGGATTATCCTGCCCGGAATTGCGCAGGATCAGCCGCCGATGTCCCGGCGGCACCGGGGTCTGGCCAAAGAAGAAATCGGCCCTGAAGCGGCGATCTCCATATGCGTTCCGCGCATAAAGCCGCAGGGATTTTTGCGGAAAGGACCGGCTGTATCGGCCATGTATGCGGATGCCGGCATCGCGGCTGTAGATGCACGCGCCGCCCGGTGCGCAGAAATTCAGCGCCACGCGGCGTTCCCGGTCGCGGCCGCGCTGGCTGTAATTCGAGATGATCCAGGCATCGGGGTGGAAATCCGGGCTTTGCACGGACTCCTCGAGCAGGCGCCCCGCCACGTAGATCCCGTCATCGTGGTCCATCAGGCCGGCCGGGTCGGTGGCGAGCGACAGCACCGGCAGCCGTGCGCGCCGCCTGTCGGCGCCGATGAAGTAGGTCGCGGTCGCCGTCTCGCTGCATGGCGTCCGTGCGCGAACGACCGTCGCCTGCTCCAGCACCCGCCCCGAGAGATCGGGCATCATGAAATCCGCCGCGCGGTCGTTGACGTCGAAAAAGGGCGTCCGCCCGACCGAGGTCGTGTCGATCCCGGCGAGCCGGTGCGATGTGCCGGTGCGGTCGATGATCGGGATCGGCGCGCGGTAGCGCGACGTCGCGCCTGCCGGGTCGTCGGCATCGGGGATCGACCCGTCGAGCGTGTAGTAGACCGGCCCGTCACCCACCGCGCTGATGGTCAGATCAAACGGCGCGTCGTGGAAGCCGCTGCGCCGCGAAAAGCGCGGTGGAGGCACATGCGCGGCGCCGTCGGGGCAGGCCCGCGTGGCCGGCGCTGCGGCATCCGCAGCAGCGGGGGACGGCGTGATGGACAGCGCGCTGGCCAGAAGCGCCGCCGCCATCATGCACACGCGCCCCAACGCCCCGCCGGCCCCCTCAACCATCGGCGCCAGCGCCGGAGCGATGCGCATGGGCCGCGCCGCCAAGGCGTCGCAGCGCCGGGATCCACGGGTTACCGCGCACGCCGTGGGTCAGCGCAAGCGCAACCGCATACTTGCTCAGCCGCTCGGGGCGCCGGGCGATCCGCCTGAGCCGCCGCTCGAGCTCCGAGTTCATCTGCGCCGACTTGCATTCGATGATCGCCAGTTCGGGATCGGCAGCGACGCGGGCGGCGTCCGTCCCGGCCTGGGGATACGCGCCGCGGGACACGGCGAAATCCAGATCGATGGTCAGCCGCGCACCCTCGGCGCCGACAAGACACACGCGCCTGTAGAAGGTCTGCGCCGTAACCGCCAGCGCGTCCGGGACAGAGCGGCCAAGCTGCGCGCGCAATCCATCCCGCAGCCAGCCATGCTCGGCCGCATCCAGCCGCAAGCCGCCTGCCCCCTCCGCCCGCGCTCGGCGCAGCTTCTCGGTTCGGCCCCGCGCGCCCTTGAGCTTGACCTCCAGCATATGCGCGCCGGTGCAATACTGGCGGGTGCGGATCTTGTAGCGCTGGCGCCGGCCCTGCAGATGATCGCGGTACAGCTGCAGGCAGGGCGTGTCGAAATAGGCGGTCCGGTACTGCACAAGCCGGCGCTGCGCGACCTCGAGCACCCGCCAGCCCTGCCCCGCGGGTCCGACGGCGCGCAGGCTCTCGACCAGCGGGCCAAGCGCGCGGACCGGAACCACGAATTTCCGGTCGAAGCGTCCCACCGGGAGGGCGCTGCACGCGTCCAGTGTCGCTGGCGCGAAGTCGGAGATGAGGGCGTGCAGCGGCGCCTCTCCGGCCTCTGGAACGGCGCGCCGGGTCACCTGCTGCCCCCTGGCGCCTGCGCCCCGCGGTCGTGGGCGTCCATGCGCGCGACCGCACTGTCCTGCGGGCGTGGTGGCGTGCCATCGGCGGTGTAGCGCACATCAAGCCGCATCTTTTCGGTGACGTGATCGATCTCGGTGATCGACACATGCCGGACCGTCCCGCCCAGGCGGCGCCCCAGAAGCTCGGACAACTCCGCGCGGTCGAGCACGATGCTCTCGAGAATGACGCGACATCGCTGATGGCGCACCGGCGACAGCACCGCGAAATGGTCCGCAACCAGCATCGCCGCCAGCAGCACCCCCGACAGCAGCAGCTTCATTTCGAACGGCGGCCCGGGCAATCCGTTGACCAGCCCGAGCACGAGCGCCACCATGGTGTAACCGATCTCGATCCAGGTTGCCTCGTCCGAGCGCAGGCGCACGATCGACAGGATCGCAAACAGCGCAAACCCCACGCCGATGGTCACTTCGGCGGACAGGGTCAGCACCGAGGCGACCACGAACAGGCTGATGTTGATCGCGATGAACCCGACCGCATAGTCGCGCCGATGATAGCGGTTGAAATAGAGCCCGAAAGACAGGGCGCTGATCGCCGCCACGTTCAGCGCAAGGTCCCTGGCCACAAACAGGATTTCAGCCGACATGAGCACGGGTTTCCCCCAGTTCGCCGCACCACGAAGGCGTGGCGCGCGGCCACGGACCCCGATCCCGGACCGCCGGACCCCGTTCGCAAGGCATCGCGTGATCTGTTGTGTCAGTCAAGGGGCGGCCCGGAAGCTGCGCCCCGCCAGCACCCTTGCGACGCGCACGCAGCAGCGGCAGGCTGCGACAGGTGCGCCACCGTCTGCAGCTCGTCGGACATACCGGCAGATGGCCCGCCATCGCCTGACAAGCATGTGATTTTTCGGAAGAATGGCAGCCCGTAGGGGATT
>PUOA01000099.1 GCA_003551925.1 Paracoccaceae bacterium | reverse complement strand
GTCGCCCGACTGGGTGGTGGTGATGGATGACGATGCCCGCCCCGACCCGGGCGCGCTGGCCGCATTCCACGCCGCCGACCGGCGCGGCTGGGACGCCATCGCCGCCGCGGTCCGCCTGCCCGACGGCACGATCTGCGAGATGAACCGCCCGACGCGGAACCCGTTCCGGGACGTGCGGCTGGTGCTCAAGACCGCCCTGCGCGGCCGCGAGGCGTTCCATCTGGGCCGGGACGCGTTCGCCGGGACGCAGACGCTGCCGGTCGATGGCGCGTCCTTCGTGGGGCTGTTCGTGCACCGACGCGCGATCGAGCGCGCGGGCTTGCCCGACGGGCGGTTGTTTCTCTATGGCGATGACGCGCTCTACACCATGCGGCTGTCGGCGATGGGCGGGCGCATCGGCTTTCTGCCCGGGGTCCGGTTCGAACACGACACCAGGACCATTTCGGCGCGCGACCGGCGGTTCAGGCCGCTGTGGAAGGTCTATTATTACCACCGCAATCTGCTGCTGCTCTATCGTGTGGCGGCGGGGCGCGCGTTCTGGCTGGTGCTGCCGGTCGTGCTGATCCGCTGGGCGTGGCGGTTGCGGAACCACGGTGGTGAACGGCGCGCCTTTCTGCGCCTGCTGGGCCATGCGGTGGCGCATGGCCTGACGCAGGACCTCGGCACCCCGCATGCGCAGGTGCTGCGCTGGGCCGAAGCCGGGGCCGAAGCCGGGGCCGAAGCCGGGGCCGGTGCCGGGGCCGGTGCCGGTGCCGGTGCCGAGGCTCCCGCGCCGAAGCCGCGTTCGGTGCCCGCGGAATGACCCGGGCCAGCCGCAGCGGCGCGACCGACCCCGCCGGTCCCGCCGGGTAACGCGCCGCATGCGGGTGCTGCTCTACAACTGGGTGGATGACCGCGACCCCGAGCGGCGCGGCGGCGGTGTGCGGCTCTACCAGGCGAATCTGCGCGACGCGCTCGCGCGGCAGGCGGGGGTCGAGGTTGTCAGCCTGTCGTCGGGGCTTGCGCATTCGGTGCGCCGCGGCGCGCCGCGCTGGCGCCGGGTGCGCGGTGCCCGCGCCGAGGCGCGGTTCGAGATCGTCGATTCGGCGCTCCTGGCCCCGGCGCACGCGCATTTCGCCAGCCCCGCCCAGATCGACGATGCATCGACGCTCGCGGCGTTCGCGGATTTCGTGGCGCAGCATGGCCCGTTCGACGTGATCCATTTCAACGGCCTCGAAGGGATTCCGGCCACGGCGCTGGCAGCCGCGGCGGCATCGGGCGCACGGGTGATCGTCAGCCTGCACAACTATTACCCCTTCTGCGCGCAGGTGAACCTGTGGGCCGAGGAAGCGCAGAGCTGCACCGATTTCGACGGCGGCAAGCGCTGCCTGAGCTGCCTTCCGGTGCGCGCCAGCCCGCGGACGGTTCGGCTGGCCTATGCCGTCGAAGCTGCGTTCCACCGGGTCGGGCTGGGGCCGGGAACAATGGCGTTCGACCGCGCGTTCCGGCCGCTCATGGCGCTTGGCTGGCGCATGGTGAAGCGCGCGGCGGCCTTGCGCCGGCGCGGCGCCGTCCCGCCGGTGGCCTCGGGCCGCTCCGCAGCGCTGCCCGCGGCGCACCCATCGCCGCAATCCTCACCGCAATCCTCACCGCCGAGGGCGCCCGAAACCGCCCGGTGGCACGCTGCGCGCCGCGCGCGCTTCGTGGCGCTGCTCAATGCGCATGCGGACGCGGTGCTGTGCGTGTCGGACCGGGTGCGACAGATCGCGGTGGCGCATGGCGTGGATGCTGCGCGCGCGCGGACAAGCCTTATCGGCACGCCCGAAGCCGCGCACTGGACCCGCACCCGGCCCCGCACCGCGCTGCTGGACGGTGACGGCGTGCTGACGCTGGCCTATCTGGGCTACATGCGCCGCGACAAGGGCTACTACTTCCTGCTCGACGCGCTGGAGACCCTGCCGCGCGACCTGGCCGCGCGGGTCCGGCTGAAGGTGGCCGCCTGCCCGCGCGAGAGCGGCGATCTGGCGCGGCTGCGCGCCTTGCAGGGCCGTCTGGCCGGGGTCGTCCACCACAACGGCTATCGCCATGCCGAACTCGATGCGCTGCTGGAGGATGTGACCCTCGGCGTCATTCCCGCGCTGTGGGAGGACAACCTCCCCCAGGTCGCGATCGAGATGCACGCCCGGCATGTCCCGCTGATGACCTCGGACCGCGGCGGCGCGCGCGAGCTCGGCAATTGCCCCGAACTGGTGTTTGCGGCAGGCGACGCGGCGGCGTTTCACGGCGTGATCGCGGCTGTGCTTGCCGGCCGCGTGCACGCCGGGGCTTACTGGCGCAACGCCATCGCCCCTGTCGACATGCCCGCCCATCTGGCCGAACTCGACCGGATCTATCGCGGCGCGACCTGAGCCGCGCGGCGGCTCAGAGGTTCGACGCGGTGCGCCCCGCGCCCAGGAAGCTGCCGAACAGCCCCAGCACGCGCTCGGTCGTGGTGGCCGGTGCCTGCGTGGCGAGCACCACATCGCCGCTGTTCAGCGTGAACTCGTCGGCACTGAACAGCCCGTCGGCCGAGGTCAGGTCGAACGAGAACACCACCCGCCGCAAGGGCGGTTGCCCGTCGCCGCCGACCTGCCCGGGGTCGTAGCGGCGCAGGACCAGCACGCCACGCGGGTCGGCGCGGTTATCGGCCATGCCGCCCATCATCGAGACCGCGCGCAGGGCGCTGATCTCGGCGCGATCGAAGGGGATCACCTCCTCGCGGCCGGCAGCCCCAAGCGCCATGAAGAAGCGCTTGTCATCTTCGATGATGATGCGGTCGCGCCCGCGCAGCGAAACATCGCGCGCCGGGTCCTCGAACAGTTCGGACAGCGCGATCGTGAAGACCTGCGTGCCGCGCATCAGCCGCACTTGCGGGTTCGTCATCCCGTCGCGCACGCCGCCTGCCGCGCTGATCATGGCCAGGATGCCGACATTGGCCTCCTCGAACGGATAGTTTCCGGGCGCGTTGACACCACCGACCATGTCGACCGCGTTCGCCCGCCCCGAAACAAGCGTGAGCTGCACCTGCGCCGACGGGATGATGCGTTCCAGCTGGGTCTGGACGCGGCGCCGCGCGACATCCGGGGTCAACCCCGCCACCTGCACATCATCGACATAGGGCAGGAAGATCTCGCCCGAGGGGCTGACGGTCAGCCCGGGCAGTTCGGTGACGCGCTCGCCGTCCGATGTCACCAGCGAGCCGGCCTCCGAGTCCCAGATGCGCAGGTCCAGCCGGTCGCCGGCGCGGATGACCGGCGCCGCGGGCCCGTTGCCGCCGCGCGGCCAGTGCGTGCGGTTCACGGTGCCCGTCCGGGGCCACCGGGCCACGCGGCCCAGTTCGGCGCGCGAGACAACCACAAGCGCGAAATCGGGCGCCGTCCCGTCCGCGGCCGCGTCGGCGCCGCGCAGCACTTCGCTGCGCTGGGGCGCGCCGCGCGGCACCGCGCAGGCGGACACTGCTGCGCAGGCGGTGATGGTCAGGGCAGCACGCCGGGAATAGTGCGTCATTCGGTGATCTTTCATCGCGCGGGCGCCGGGCAGGCCGAGAGGTGGCGAAAATTGCCACTGGAAGCTGAAGTGAAGTCCAGCATATCGTGCATGACGCGAAGTTCAACTCCATGTGGGCCATGCCGGACGCGTCACCAGCAGAAGCGACGCATTTGCGCACGCCCGGCCCGGCCGGCAGGGTGCTGGTGCTGGGCGCGAGCGGCCGGCTGGGCGGGATATGCCGCAGCGCCTGGACGGGCGCCCCCGGGGTCATCTGGCAACTGCGCCGCGCGGACACCTTCCGCGCCGCGTCCGGAGAGCCCTGCGTCTGGTCCCCTCTGCACGAGCCGGCGCCGCGCCTGCGGCTGCCGCCGCTGGACGCGGTCCTGTGCCTTGCGGGCGTGGTGCGTGGTCCGGAACCGTTGCTCGCCGGCAACAGCGCGCTGGCGCGTGCGGCGGTCGCGGCCGGGCGTGCGCTGGGGGCGCGCGCGGTGCTCGTGGCGTCCTCGGGCGCGGTTTACGGCCCGGCGCCGGGCGCTGCGGCCGAGACCACGCCGCCTGCGCCCGTCTCCGCCTATGGCCGCGCCAAGCTGGACATGGAGCGCGCCGTGCAGCGCATCCCCTCGGCCAGCGACGCGGCGGGGCCGCGCGTCACCTGCCTGCGTATCGGCAACGTCGCGGGGTGCGACGCCCTTCTGGGCGGAAGCGTTGCCGAGCGCGCCGCCCTTCCGCCCGAGGCGCGCGCGCAGGTGGTGCTCGACCGTTTCGGGGACGGGCGAGGCCCGGTGCGCAGCTATATCGGGCCTTGGACGCTCGCGCGTGTGCTGGCGCAACTGGTGGACAGGGCCGCAACCGGCGCCGCGTTGCCACCGGTGCTGAACCTCGCGCAGCCGGGCGCGGTATCCATGTCGTCGCTGCTTGACGCTGCGGGCATACCGCGGGTCTGGCGCCCGGCGCCAGGGGGGGCGGTGCAGACCGTGGCGCTGGACGTGTCCCGCCTGATGGCGCTGGAGGGCGTGACGGTCCAGCCGTCCGAGGCCGTCGGGATTGTCGCCGAATGGCAGCGCTGGCGCCGGTGAAACGGGAGGGAGAGATGCCGCTCGGCAAGCGATTGTTCGATCTCGGGATGGGGGCGTTCGCGGCTCTGCTGCTGGTGCCGGTGCTGGGGCTTCTGGCGCTGACCGCGCTGCTGACGCATGGCCGGCCGGTGTTCTTCGTCTCCGAGCGGATGGCGGCGCCGGGCCGCGCCTTTGCAATGGTCAAGCTGCGCAGCATGGCGACCGACCCGGCCGATGCGGGCGTGTCGGGCGGCGACAAGGACGCGCGCATAACCGCCTTCGGCGGGATGCTCCGCCGGACCCGGCTGGACGAGATCCCGCAGCTGGTGAACGTGGCACGCGGTGACATGAGCCTTGTCGGCCCCCGCCCGCCCCTGCGCCGGTATGTCGAGGCGTTCCCCGACATTTACGCCCGCGTCCTGCGCTGCCGCCCCGGAGTCACCGGGCTTGCCTCGCTGGTGTTCGCCGCGCACGAGGCCCGCCTGCTCGCCGCATGCCGCAGCCCCGACGAGACCGAGACGGTCTATGTGCGCCGCTGCATCCCGCGCAAGGCGCGGATCGATCTGATCTATGCGCGCAACTGGTCGATCCTGCTGGATCTGTGGCTGCTGGGCGTCACCGTGCTGCGCGCGCTGCACCTGATCGGGGGCAGGCGGACGCGGCTGCCGCGCCGTCGCGGGCCGCAGCGTCCCCGCGCGCCATCTCACGAACGCTGACAAAACACGCAGCCCGGCCCGCGCACCGGCGCCGTTTCGCCTGAACGCGAAACTCTCCCTCAGGATGTATTGATATAAATCGCTCGCTGTCATAAAGAACTTTTCAACCAAGAATTGTGTCACGTGGTTCACATTGGCGCGTTATGCCGGGAGACGTCATGGGGCGCCAGGTCCACACCCTTTTCGGCTTCGTCAAGCTGCTGTCGCGATGGCAGAAGCAGATGGTGCTGTTGCTGCTCGATCCAGCGGTCGTGATCCTTGCCGCCGCCGTGACGTTGGCACTGTTCGCGCCCCCGGAAGCCGACGCGCCGGCGTGGCTTTTCGGCAATCATGCCATGATCTTGCTGACTGCCCTCGTCGCGCTCGGTGCGGGCTTCGCCCTGGGCTTGCATCGGGTCCAGCTGAAATCCTACGAGCTGTCCTCGGTCGGGCGCAGCGCGGTTCTGGCCGCGGCGGTCGCCATCGTTCTGGGGGCGCATGCGGGGCTGGGGCAGCGTGACCTCATGCCCGGCGCCGCGCTCACCTTCGGGTTGATGAGCCTGTGCCTCGGGGTGCTCGTCCGGATGGCGCTTCTGCAGATCCTGCTGCGCGTCTACAGCGAGAACGCCGCGCCGCGCCGCGTGCTGATCTACGGGGCCGGGGCGACCGGCGCGCAGCTTGCATTCGCGCTCAAGACGCATGGCGACATCGAAGCCGTGGCCTTCATCGACGACAACCCCGTGCTTCACGGGATGCGCGTGGCGGGGCTGCCGGTGCACCCTGCCAACAAGCTCAGGTCCCTGATCCCGGCGCATGGGCTGGAGCGCGTCCTGCTGGCCATGCCGCAGCTTGGTCCGGCGCAGCGGGTGCGGATCGCACGCCGGATCGCCGCGCTGGGGATCGAGGTGCAGGCGCTGCCCTCCTTCGCGCAACTGGTCGGCGAAGAGGCCATCCTCGACCAGCTTGCCCCGGTGCTGCCCGAAAGCTTCGTGAACCGCAAGGCACACGACCGCGCGCTGGGCACCTCGTCGCGCGTCTACAGGGACAAGACGGTGATGGTCACGGGGGCGGGCGGCTCCATCGGCTCCGAGCTGTGCCGCCAGGTGCTGGCCTGCGCGCCTCGGCGGCTGGTGCTTCTGGAGCTGTCCGAACTTGCGCTCTACACCATCGAGCGGGAGCTCCGCAGCCTTGCCGAGGGCATCGCGTGCGAGATCGTGCCGGTGCTGGGCACGGTCACCGACCGGCGGCAGGTGCGCGCGACGCTCGAGCGTCATGACGTGCAGATCGTGCTGCACGCGGCCGCCTACAAGCATGTGCCGTTGCTGGAAAGCAACGCCGCCGCCGCCCTGACCAACAATGTCATCGGCACCGCGACCCTTGCACAGGAGGCGGTCGCCCACGGGGTCGAACGGCTGATCCATGTCTCGACCGACAAGGCCGTGCGCCCGGTGGGCCTGATGGGCGCGTCCAAGCGGCTCTCCGAGCTGGTCATCGCCGATCTGGCGCGCGACGCGACGGGCACGACGCTGTCGATGGTGCGCTTCGGCAATGTGCTGGGGTCCTCGGGCTCGGTGATCCCGCTGTTCCGCGAGCAGGTCGAGCGCGGCGGACCGGTCACGGTCACCGCGCGCGACGTCACGCGCTATTTCATGACCATCGCCGAGGCCGCGAAGCTGGTGCTGCGCGCCGGCGCGATGGCCGAGGGCGGCGAGGTCTTCGTGCTCGACATGGGCAAGCCGGTGCGCATCGTCGATCTGGCCCGGCAGGTGATCGAGGCGTCGGGCTACAGCGTGCGCGACGCCGCCAACCCCGACGGCGACATCGACATCGTCATCACCGGGCTGCGGCCGGGGGAAAAGACGCACGAGGAACTGTCGATCCTGCCCGACCGCGCGCCGACCGCGCATCCAAAGATCTTCACGACCTCGGAAATCGGGCTGTCATCGTTCGAAACGCGCCGGGCCATGCAGGCGCTGAGCGCCACGCTTGCGCGCGGCGACGACGATGCCGCGCGCGCCGAGGCGATGCACTGGGTCCAGCGCGATCTGTCGTCGATCACCGACGCGGTGGCGCAGCAGCGCTGAGGCGCGCCGGTCCGATTGCACCCGCCCCCGACGCGGCTATAGTGCGCGCAACCGACGGAGGGGCAGATGGACGCAGTCCGCGTGGGCGTTGTGATGGGCAGCCAGTCCGACTGGGCGACGATGCGCGCGGCGACCGCGCTGCTGGCGGAGCTTGGCGTGGCGCATGAGGCGCGGATCGTCTCGGCGCACCGCACGCCCGACCGGCTGTGGCGCTACGGGACCGAGGCCGCGGGCCGCGGGCTGCAGGTGATCATCGCCGGCGCCGGCGGGGCGGCGCATCTGCCGGGGATGCTGGCCTCCAAGACCACGCTTCCGGTGATCGGTGTGCCCGTGCAGAGCCGCGCGCTGAGCGGGGTCGACAGTCTCTATTCCATCGTGCAGATGCCACGCGGGTATCCGGTGGCGACCATGGCCATCGGCGCGGCGGGTGCGGCGAATGCGGCGCTGATGGCCGCGCAGATCCTTGCCTTGTCGGACGCGCCCCTTGCCGCGCGGCTGGCCGACTGGCGCCACGCACTCAGCGCCGCCATCCCCGAGGAACCGCGCGATGACTGACCCGTCCCCGGTGCGCTGCATCGGCATCCTGGGCGGCGGGCAGCTGGGCCGGATGCTGTCGGTGGCCGCCGCCCGGCTGGGGCTGCGCGCGCACATCTACGACCCCGCCCCCGACGCCCCCGCGGGCGATGTGGCGCACGCCGTCACCACCGCGGCGTGGGACGACGCACCGGCGCTGCGCCGCTTCGCCGCCGCGGTGGACGTGATCACCTACGAGTTCGAGAACATCCCCGCCGCGACGCTCGATCTGCTTGCCGGGCTGCGCCCGGTGCGCCCGGGGCTGCGCGCGCTGCAGGTCAGCCAGGACCGGCTGGACGAGAAGCGCTTCCTGCGCGGGCTGGGGCTGCGCACCGCACCCTTTGCCGCCGTCGACGATGCCGCCGGCATGGACGCGGCGCTGGCCGAGACCGGCCTGCCCGCGATCCTCAAGACCCGGCGGCTGGGCTATGACGGCAAGGGGCAGGCGCGGCTTGCCGCGCGCGCCGATGCTGCGGCCGCGTGGGGCGCGATGGCGGGCGCGCCGGCGATCCTTGAAGGCCATGTCGCCTTCACGCATGAGGTGTCGGTGATCGCCGCGCGCGGGCTTTCCGGCGCGGTGCAGGTCTATGACCCCGGCGAGAACGTCCACGAAAACGGCATCCTGCGGCGCACCACCGTTCCCGCCACGCTCAGCGACGCGCAGCGCACCGACGCCGCGCTGATCGCGGGGCGGGTGCTGAACGCGCTCGATTATGTCGGCGTGCTCGGGGTGGAGCTGTTCGTCACCGAAGCCGGGCTGGTGGTCAACGAGATCGCGCCGCGCGTGCACAATTCGGGGCACTGGACGCAGCAGGGCTGCGCGGTGGACCAGTTCGAACAGCACATCCGCGCGGTGGCCGGCTGGCCGCTGGGCGACCCGCGCCGCCACGCCGATGTGCGGATGGAGAACCTGATCGGCGACGACATCGCGCAGGTGCCCGACATCGCCACCGAACCCGGCGCGGCGCTGCATCTCTATGGCAAGGCCGCGGCGCGACCGGGCCGCAAGATGGGGCATGTCAACCGCATCGTGTCGCGCTGAGCGTCACTCGACCGGGCAGGCGTCTATGGCGGCCTGCGCGCGGCGGGCCTCGGCGCGGCGGCGCTCCTGCAGATCGGCAAGCTTGCGCTCCTCGGCGGCCACGTCGATGGCGCGCGGGCGCTCGCGGGTGACGGGTTCCTGCCGCGTGCAGAACAGCACCTCCTCGCGCGGCCAGGCGCAGAGTTCCAGCACGGTGCGCGTTTCGACCTGGCTGTCGATGGCGTAGCCCCGGTCCAGATTGCCCTGCGTCTCGGCGATCAGCGCGTCGATCACGCGCAGTTCGGACACCGCCGCGCGCAAACAACGCTCGCGCGGCGAGGCGCAGGCCGCGACCAGCAGCGCCAGCAGGGGCAGGAACAGGATCGCGCGCATGGGGCAGGGCTCCGGAAGCTTGAGCAGTAACCGTAGCCGCGCGGGCGGCGGGGTGCAAATCACATCCGCTGCGCATGACTGGAAAGCATCGCGCCGGGCTGTTACCTCTGCAGAAACCTGCCGAGGCCCGGAGACCGCCATGCCCGACACCGCCACCCCCACCGTATCGCCCGACAAGGACCGCGCCGCCGCCTGGTTCCGCACCCTGCGCGACGAAATCTGCGCCGCGTTCGAGGCGCTGGAGGACGCGCACACCGACGGCCCCCTGTCCGACCGCGCCCCGGGCCGATTCGAGCTGCGCGAGACCAGGCGCACCGCCCCCGATGGCGGCGACGCGGGCGGCGGGCTGATGAGCGTCATGCGCGGCGGGCGGGTGTTCGAAAAGGTGGGCGTCAACGTCTCGGCCGTGCACGGCGCGCTGGGCGAGCGCGCGCAGAAATCGCTGAGCGCGCGCAAGGAGATCCCCGGCCTCGACGCCGACCCGCGCTTCTGGGCCAGCGGGATTTCGCTGGTCGCGAATATGCAGAACCCGCACGCCCCCGCGGTGCACATGAACACGCGGATGTTCTGGACCCCCGGCGCGTGGTGGTTCGGCGGCGGGTCGGACCTCAACCCCTGCATCGAATACCCCGAGGACACGGCCGCGTTCCACGACGTGCTGCGCGCGCATTGCGACCGCCACGACGCCGCCTTCTATCCGCGCTACAAGGAATGGGCGGATGACTACTTCTACATCCCGCACCGCAAGCGCGCCCGCGGCGTCGGCGGGATCTTCTTCGACGACCATTGCTCGGGCGACTGGGAGGCCGATTTCGCCTTCACCCAGGACGCCGGTCGCGCCTTCCTGCCCGCGTTCCTGCCGCTTGCCGACAAGCGGCGCACGCAGAGCTGGTCCGAGGCCGACAAGGAAACCCAGCTCATCCATCGCGGGCTCTATGCCGAATACAACCTGGTCTATGACCGCGGCACCAAATTCGGGCTGGAGACCGGGCACGACCCCGACGCCGTGCTGATGAGCCTGCCGCCCTTCGCGCGCTGGGTCTGACGGTTGCTCAGCCCCGCCGCAGCGCGGTTTCCGCCGCCTGGCCCAGCCGCAGCAGGCGGTGGTCCTGCATCGGCCCGGCCACCAGGCTGACGCCGACCGACGGCGTGCCCGTGGGCAGCGTCAGCGCGCACAGCCCCAGCATGTTGGCGATGCGCGTGTTGCGCAGCGTCAGCAGGTTCTCGGTGGCGAAATGGGCGGGGTCCTCCATCAGCCGCTGCACTTTGGGCGGCATGTTGGGCGCGGTCGGCACGATCACCGCGTCCACCCCCGCGGTCGCCGCGGCGTATTCGGTGCGCAGGCGGTCGAGTTTGAGCCACGCCGCCACGTAGTCGGCCGCCGTGTGATCGCGCCCGGCGCGGAAACGTTCGAGGATCGGGGGAAACACGCGCTCGGGCTCGGCCTCGAGCAGGTCGCGCCATTCGGCCCAGGTCTCGGGGCCGTAGATCACGCCCGAAAGCGGCAGCGCGGCGTCCACCGCCGCCACCCGCGCGCGGGTGATCCGGGCGCCTGCGGCCTCGAATGCCTGCACTGCCGCCTCGAACCCGGCGCGCGGTGCGTCGCGCAGATCCTCGAACGGTGCGCCCTCGAGCACCATCAGCCGCGCGCCCGCCAGATCCGCGCCGCGCAGGTCCGGCGCGCGCGCCCCCTCCATTGCGGCGAGCGCGAGCGCCGCGTCCTCGACCGTGCGCGCGATGGGGCCGACGCTGTCGAAGCGGCGCGCGAGCGGAACGACGCCCGTGCAGGGCAGCCGGCCATGCGTGGTTTTCAGCCCCACCAGATCATTCCACGCCGCCGGAACGCGCACCGACCCGCCGGTGTCCGACCCGATCGCCAGCGGCGCGAGGCCAAGTGCCACCGACGCCGCCGCGCCCGACGAACTGCCCCCCGGCGCGGCCTCGGGGTCGTTGACGTTGGGGGGCGTGGCGGTGACCGGGTTCAGGCCGAGGCCGGAATAGGCGAATTCCACCGTGTGCGTCTTGCCCAGCGCGACGCTGCCCGCGTCGGTCATCCGTTCCAGCACCAGCGCATCGCGGCGCGGCACGCGGCCCCTCAGCAGCGCCGAGCCGGCTTCGGTCGCTGTGCCGGCGGTGTCGAACAGGTCCTTCCATGACACCGGCACGCCATCAAGCGGCCCGCGCCTCAGCCCGGCCCTGGCGCGGCTCCGCGCCGCCATTGCCTCGTCCATGGCGCGGGCGCGCATGGTGCGGGCATAGACGCGCGCGCCGTCGGGGTGGGCGTCGATGGCGTCAAGGAAGCTCTCGGCCAGCTCCAGCGGGCAGAGTTCGCCGGCGGCGATGGCGCGGCCCAGTGTCGCAGCGCTTGCGCGGTGCCAGTCATGCTTGGTCATCGGGCCTCCGGGGTTGAACAGGGACGAACGCTACCGCGTGCGCGCCGCATGGACAATCCCGCGCGGCGGCGCATAATCAGGCGCATGAAACACGATGCAGATATCGCGATCGTCGGCGGCGGGCTGAACGGCACCACGCTGGCGCTGGCGCTGGCGGGCGCGGGGCTGTCCGTCGCGCTGATCGAGGCGCGGCCGCTCGACAGCCAGCGCGCGCCGGAGTTCGACGGGCGCGCTTACGCGCTGGCGCTGGCGTCGGTCCGCGCGCTGGGGGCGCTGGGGCTGTGGGCGGGGCTGGCCGACACGGCGCAGCCGATCCTCGAGATCAAGGCCTCGGACGGCCGCGCGGGCGCGGGGGCGGCACCCTTCTTCCTGCAGTTCGACCACGCCGAGATCGAGGAAGGCCCCATGGGCCACATGATCGAGGACCGCTTCCTGCGCGCGGCCCTGCTGGACGCGGTTGCCGCCGCGACGGGAATCACGCATCTGACCGGCGAACGGGTCGTGGCGCAGGAGGTCGACGCCACCGGCGTCACGCTGCGCATGGGCTCCGGGGCGGGGCTGCGCGCGCGGCTTCTGGTGGGCTGCGACGGGCGTGACAGCCCCACCGCGCAGCGGGCCGGTATCGGGCGCACCGGCTGGGACTACCCGCAGACGGCGCTGGTCTGCGCGGTGCGCCATGAGCGCCCGCACAATGGCTGCGCGCATCAGTTCTTCATGCCCGAGGGGCCGCTGGCGATCCTGCCGCTGCCGGGCAACCGCTCGTCGATCGTGTGGAGCGAGCGGCATGCGCGCGCCCAGGCGCTGCACACTGGCGACGATGGCGCGTATCTGGACGCGCTGCGGCCGCGCTTCGGCAGCTTCCTGGGCGACATCGCGCTGGACGGGAAGCGCCACGCCTATCCGCTGCGGCTGAGCCTTGCCAACGCGTTCGTGGCCGAGCGTGTGGCGCTGGTGGGCGATGCGGCGCACGCGGTCCATCCCATCGCCGGGCAGGGGTTGAACCTTGGCCTGCGCGACATGGCCGCGCTGGCCGAGGTGCTGACCGACGCGGCGCGGCGCGGCGAGGATATCGCCGCCGCCCCGGTGCTGGCGCGCTATCAGCGCTGGCGGCGGTTCGACACCACCGCGATGGCGGTCGGCACGGATCTGGTCAACCGGCTGTTCTCGAATGACAACACGCTGCTGCGCGGGGCGCGCGATCTCGGGATGGGGGTGGTGTCGTCGCTACCCGGCCTGCGCCGCGCCTTCATCCGCGAGGCGGCGGGCCTGACCGGCGACCTGCCCCGGATGCTGCAGGGGCGGGCGCTCTGACCGGCGTTCAGCCCAGCCGCGCCTTGACCATCGGCCCGACGCGGCCGAAATCCATCCGGCCCGCGTATTTCGCCTTCAGCGCGCCCATCACCCGGCCCATGTCGCGGATCGAACCGGCGCCGAGGTCCGAAATCTCGGCGTCGATGGCGGCGGTGATCTCGGCCTCGTCCATCTGGCGGGGCAGGAACTGCTCGATCACGTCGATCTCGGCGCGCTCCTCGGCGGCAAGCTCCAGCCGGCCGGCCTCTTCGTAGGTGCGCGCGCTTTCGGCGCGTTGCTTGACCATGCGGGTCAGCAGCGACAGCACCTCGTCGTCGGAGACGCCCGCGTCGTCGCCGTCGCCGGTGCGCGCGGCGATGTCGCGGTCCTTGATCGCGGCCATGACCAGCCGCAGCGTCGACAGCCGCGCGCCGTCGCGGGCCTTCATGGCGGTTTTCAGTTCGGATGCGATGCGGTCGCGCAGTGGCATGGCGGTCCCCGTTTGCGGTTGAGCCCTCGGTTCTAGCCTGCCCCGACGCGTCGGGCAATGACCCGCCACCGGGGCATCCGCGCCCCTTGAAACCGCCCCGCCGCGCCCGTAATGTCCGCCAAATTCGCGCGCAAGGATCACCGACATGCCCGGCTCGACCCCCCGCCCGACCGCCTGCCTCGCGCTTGCGGACGGGACGCTGTTCCACGGCCACGGCTTCGGCGCCACGGGCGAGACCGTGGCCGAGCTGTGCTTCAACACCGCCATGACCGGCTATCAGGAGATCATGACCGATCCGTCCTATGCCGGGCAGGTGGTGACCTTCACCTTTCCCCATGTCGGAAATGTCGGCGTCACGCCCGAGGATGACGAGACCGCGCGCCCCGTCGCCGCCGGGATGGTGGTCAAATGGGACCCCACGGCGCCGTCGAACTGGCGCGCGGCGGAACCGCTGGTGGATTGGGTCACGCGCAACGGCCGCATCGGGATCGGTGGGGTGGACACGCGCCGGCTGACCCGCGCGATCCGCCAGCAGGGCGCGCCGCATGTGGCGCTGGCCCACGACCCCGAAGGCCGCTTCGACATCGAGGCGCTGGTGGCCAGGGCCCGCGGCTGGAGCGGGCTGGTGGGGCTTGATCTGGCGCGCGAGGTCACCTGCGCGCAGGCTTACCAGTGGGACCAGACGCGTTGGGCCTGGCCTGACGGCTACGGCCGGCGCAGCGGGGCGGGGCACAAGGTTGTCGCCATCGACTACGGCGCCAAGCGCAACATCCTGCGCTGCCTGGCCAGCGCGGGCTGCGAGGTGCTGGTGCTGCCCGCCACCGCCACCGCCGACGAGGTTCTGGCGCACTCCCCCGACGGTGTGTTCCTGTCCAACGGCCCCGGCGATCCGGCCGCGACCGGCGTCTACGCCGTGCCGATGATCCGCGAGGTCCTGGCCCGCGACGTGCCCGTGTTCGGCATCTGCCTTGGTCACCAGATGCTGGCGCTGGCGCTGGGCGCGCAGACGGTCAAGATGAACCACGGCCACCACGGCGCGAACCACCCGGTCAAGGATCTGGAGACCGGCAAGGTCGAGATCACCTCGATGAACCACGGCTTCACGGTGGACAGCCAGACCCTGCCCGCGGGCGTGGTGGAAACGCATGTGAGCCTGTTCGACGGGTCGAATTGCGGGATCCGGGTGGCGGACCGGCCGGTGTTCTCGGTCCAGTATCACCCCGAGGCAAGCCCCGGCCCGCAGGACAGCTATTACCTGTTCGAGCGGTTCGCGGACGCGATGGCGGCGCGCCGCGCGGCCTGAGCCCGGCGCAAGCAGGGAGCGCGCGCAGATGCACAGCCTCCGGATCGGGACGCCCGGGCAGGCGGCGGTGGTGTTCGCGCATGGCTGGGGGCGCAGCCACCGTGATTTCATCCCCGTGGCCGAGGCACTGGCTCCGCAGGCGGACTCGGTGCTGGTGGACCTTCCGGGCTTCGGCGCCTCGCCGCGCCCTGACGCCGCGTGGGACACCGCCGACTACGCCGACGCGCTGGCCGAGGCCTTGCGCGACAGGCTGGCCCCCGCGCCGGTGGTGTGGGTCGGGCACAGCTTCGGCGGGCGGATCGGGCTGCGGATGGCGGTGCGGCATCCGGACCTGCTGCGCGGGCTGGTGCTGGTGGGGGCCGCCGGCATCCCGCGCGCGCGCAGCACGCCCGATCAGCTGCGCGCCCGCTGGCGCGGCTGGCGCTTCCGGCGGCTGAAGGCGCGCGCCTCGGGCGCCGCCGCGATCGAGGCCCTGGAGGACCGCTTCGGCAGCGCCGACTACGTGCAAAGCCGCCGCGACGGGCTGCGCGACATCTTCCTGCGCGTGGTGGCCGAGGATCAGAGCGCCGATCTGCCGCGCATTGCCACCCCCACGACGCTGATCTATGGCGGGCAGGACACCGAGACCCCGCCCGAACTGGGCCGGCGCATGGCCGCGCGCATCCCCGGCGCCGAGTATGTCGAACTTGCGCCTTGCGATCACCTGAGCGTGCTGAACCGCGGCCGGCATCAGATCGCGCTGGCGGTGGCCGAAAAGCTGGGGGGCGGGGCATGATCGGCGCGGCGGTCTTTCTGCTGGCCTTCGCGGTGCTGGTGCATGTGCGCCTGGGCACGCTGCTGACCTATTTCCAGCAGGAAGAATACGCCCCGCGCCGCTTTCTGGCCGCGATCCCGCGCGTGCGGCTGTGGGATCTGCGCGCCTCAGCGGTGATCGTGGCGCTGGTGGCGCTGGGATGGCTGGCGCCGGGCTGGGCGCCGATCTGGGCGCTGGGGCTGGCCGGCGCGGCGCTGGCGGGGATCGCGGCGCTGGAATCGCGCTACCGCTACAAGAAGCCGCTGGTGGCGACCGAGCGCGCCCGCCGCATCCGCTGGGTGGCGAGCGTGCTGGCGGTGCCGGGGCTGGTGCTGGCGGCGCTGCATCCGCTGGGCGGCATCGTGCTGCTGCAGGCGTTGCCGCTGGTGTTGATCGCCGCCAACGCCGCGCTGGCGCCGTGGCAGCGCCGGATCAACCAGCGCTTCATCGACAAGGCCGCCGCCAGGCTCGCGCGGCTGGACCCGGTGCGGATCGGCATCACCGGGTCGTTCGGCAAGACCACGGTCAAGCATATCCTGGCCGAGCTGCTCGAGCTTTCGGGGCCGGTGTTCTACAGCCCCGGCAGCATCAACACGCAGCTTGGCCTGACGCGCCATATCCGCCAGCGGCTGCAACCCGCGCACCGCTATTTCGTGGCCGAGATGGGCGCCTATGGCGAAGGCTCGGTCCGCCGGCTGTGCGATTTCGTGCAGCCGCAGTATGGCATCGTCACCGCGGTGGGCGCGGCGCATATCGAACGCTTCGGCTCGGTCGCGGCGGTGGCGCGGGCGAAGTCGGAACTGGCCGAGGCCGTGTGCCGCGCGGGCGGGTTGGCGGTGATCAACGCCGAACTGCTGGCGCACCCGCCGTTCCGCGCGCTGAAGGACGCGCACCCCGACCACGTGCTCAGCGTGGGCGAGGGCGGCGATATCGCCGTGAGTGCCTCGCTCGAGGGCAGCGACTGGCACATCACCCTGTCGGGCGCAGGGTTGGAGCTGTCCTACACGCTGCCGCTGCTGGGCGAACACAACATCCTGAACTCGGCGCTGGCGGTGGTGCTGACCGCGCGGATCGACGCGTCGGTGATCGACCGGCTGCCGCTGGTCACGCGCGTGGTGGAACAGGTGCCCCACCGGCTGCAGAAACGCGACCTGCCGGGCCAGCCGCTGGTGCTGGACGATGCGTTCAACTCGAACGAGGCCGGCTTCGCCAACGCGCTGCGCGTGCTGCGCGACGTGGCGCGCGCGCGCGGCGGGCGGGCGATCCTGGTCACGCCGGGGGTGGTCGAGCTGGGGCTGGAGCATGACCGCGTGCACGCCCGTCTGGGTGCATTGGCGGCCGAGTGCTGCGACGAGATCCACGCCGTGAACCCCGACCGCATCAGCGCCTTCGTGGACGCCGCGCGCGCGGGCGGCGCCCGCGTTTACCCCGCCGCCACGCTGGGCGCGGCGCGCGCGGCGCTCAGGGACGCGGACGAACGCGACGTGATCCTCTACGAGAACGACCTGCCCGACATCCTGGAAGAAAGGCGGCTGCTGTGACCGCGCGTCCCCCAATGCTCAACGTCGCGGTGATCTTCGGCGGCGCCAGCGCCGAGCATGACGTGGCGGTGGTGAGCGCGCAGCAGCTGATGGACGCCGCCGACGCGCGCCGCATCCGGGTGATCCCGGTCTACATGGATTTCGAGAATCGCCTGTTCACCGGCCCGCGCCTGCGCGACATCGCCGCCTTCCGCCCGCGCCCGCCCGGGTTGACCGAGGTCCGCTTCCGCTGGGGCGATGACGGCCCGGAACTGGTGGACGCGCGCGGGCAGGCGCAGCCCGTGGACTGCGCGCTGCCGGTGTTCCACGGCCCCTTTGGCGAGGACGGGCGCATGCACGCGCTGCTGGAGCTGGTGGGCGTGCCGGTGACGGGGTTAAGCGCGTCGGCCTCGGCCATCGCCATGCGCAAGGACGCCACCAAGACGCTGGTGAAATCGGCCGGCGTGAACGT
>PUOA01000109.1 GCA_003551925.1 Paracoccaceae bacterium | reverse complement strand
TGCGCAAATCTTCCCCAGTGATGCGAGGTGGCACAAGCCTCCATTGCCACAATGCAGGCAGGGTGGTCAGCCAGCAGCGTTGCCAAACGCGTTCTCGACATAGCGCGGTTGAAAACAACCATCCCATCTGGCCCAACGGCACAGACCTGAAAGCTGCCTTTTGCCAAGTCGATCGCCAGAATACTGATCTTTGATGTCATCGATGTGCCCTCCACTAAGCGAATATAGAACCGTCATGGTAAACGATGCCGGCGGGTGGGGGCATCCACCGCATCAGTTCAGTATGCGCGGCACGCCTCGCCTGGAGCGACACCGGCTTGAGCACCCGCGCCCGCTCGGCCCTCAGGAACTCAGGAACTCAGGAACTCAGGAACTCAGGGCGCGGGGTGATCGAGGTCAATCGGTGCGCCCAGCAGGTCCTCGATCCGGCTGCGCAGGACCTGCCCACTCTCCAGCGCCGCGACGCCTTGTCCGAGCAATCCGCCGCCATTGCGCGCGCTCGCATCCAACTCGGTCGGTTGAACCGAATCCGCAGCGGCGCGATCGTCGATCGGCGCGTTCGTGGCCGCAAGGCTCTGCGTCTGCCCGGCGGCCGCCAGAAGGGGGTCGCGGCCAAGTTCCTCCCGCATCGCCTCGATTTCGGGCCCGGTGTGTCGGCTCAACGCAGCCAGAGCCGCTTCGGTTTCCCCCTCGCTGTGATAGCTGCGCGCGCGGGCAAGCGCCGCGCGCACCGATCCCGAAAGCTCGGGCACTGCAAGGATCGCGCGCGCATGGGCCGGAAAGCCCAGGCGCGCGAGGCGTTCGCCTAGCGCGAGCCGCGCCGGCGGCGCAAGCTGCGGATCATCCCACGGACGCGTTGCGAAAATCGTGGACACGAACTGTGCGTCATCCTCGGTCTGCGCCAGTGCCTCGTAGACGCTGTCGCGCAGCCCATCGGCCGAGGCGGGCGCGTCGCGCATGAGGCGACGCAGCGCATCGAAGGCAGCCTCGAAGTCGCCGGCGGACGCGGCGGCGAGCGCGACAGCAGCGAGCAGCGCATGGCCCTCCGGCGTGCCGCGACGCTCGGCGGCGACGCTCTGCGCAAGCGACAGCAGCGCGTGGTCGGAAGGTTCTGCGCGCGCGGCCATCCGGTCGAGGCGGAGCGTGAGCGCCTCGGCGCTGTCAAGGGTTTCCAGCGCCGCCTGCCCCCGTGCGCGGGACGCCGGGTCGTCCGCGGCCAGATCGATCCGCGCCCCGGCCAGCGCCAGCGGCGCGTCGCTGCGCATCCCCTTGCCACGATGCGCACGATCGGTCGCATCACGGAGTGCGCGCGCCGCGTCCGAGTGGCCCAGCGCAAGCAGCCGCTCGACAGCCCCCGGCCCCAGGGCGCGGCGCAGATGCGCCGGAAGGTCGAGAAACGCGCGCTGCACCGCTGCCGTATCGAGCGCGTCGATCGCCACCCCGTCCGGTGTCGACATCAGCGCCCAGAACGCGGCCGCGCCCGGGCAGCCGGCTTGATGCGTCAGTCGAAGCTCCACAGGAGGAAGCGCGTGGTCCACGACATGCGCCAGCGCGCGAAGGATATCGCGGTCCTCGATCGCGACGGGAAAGGCCCGCGTGAGCGCGCGCGCCTCGGCGCCGAAGCCGAGATGGATGTAATAGCGGACGAGCTTCAGAACCGCGTCGCGGTCGGCGCGGTCGAATTCGCCCGTCAGTCGACCGCGCAACTCGGCGATCCGCCCATGCACCGGCCCGTCGGCGCCCCAGTCGGCAAGCGCGAACGACGCGTCCGGCAGGCAGAGCCGCGCGGAGCTTTCGGAGCGCTCCGGTGTCGGCGCGGCGATCCGAACCTGCGGGATGACGACCGGCGCCTGCCGGAGCGGAGACACCGGATCGGCCGATGCGCGTGGCGCGACCGCCTCGGGGTCGCGGTCGAGGATGCCCTGTTCGGCCGCGTCATGGATTGCCTGGCGCAGGGCCGTGCGAAACTCGGCGCCGGCCTGCAGCAACGGCGCGGGTGCGTGGATGCCCGACGCATCAGCCGAACCGGACCGCGCGTCCGTTCGCCACCGCGATGCGAGGGTGCGACCGGCGGCTTCCGGAAGGCCGCCCGGTTCGGTCGTCGGCCCCGCGACCTCCGGCGGCGCCTCCCCGACCGGGTCCCGGACGTCGATCACCAGCAGCCCGGGGAACTCCTCGACCACCCGCACGGGACAAGGGCAAGCCAGCGCGATGCGCAACCCGTCGGAGATCGCAGCGACCGCGGTGACCCGCGTGCGCGGGATGCGCGCAAAGGTTTGTGACAGGTCGAAACGTGGGGCCGGTTCGGCGAAGCGCAGTTCGACGCCGCCCGAAACCTCGGCCATCGACCACCGCGTGCCATGGGGCAGTTCGGCGACGAGCCGCGTGAACGCTGCGTGTTCGCCGCCACGCAGGGCGATATCCTGCGCGTCGGCGCCGACGGCCGTGGCCAGCAGCGCGATGACCGCCGCGACCCAGGCACGGACCCGGCGCACCGGCTCAGGCTGCGGCATTCTTGACATCACGCAGGGCCTCCTCGAGCGCGGAAAAGCTTGGACGATGCGGATGCGGCGTGTTCTGTCGCCCGACTTCGATGCAGATCGTGGCCGGGTGCGCGTGGAGATTGGCGACGAGCACCTCTCTGATCAGATGGAGGAAATGCGCGTCGTCCTCGACGATCTGGCGCATCCGCTCGGCGATGGGGCCGACGAAGCAGTAGGACAGGAAGACGCCCAGAAACGTGCCGGTGAGCGCACCGCCGATCATCGCGCCAAGGATTTCGGGCGGTTGATCGATTGATCCCATGGTCTTGATGATCCCCAGCACCGCCGCCACGATGCCGATCGCCGGCAGCGCATCGGCGACGACACGCACGGCATGGCTGGTGTGCAGCGCATGCTGGAGATTGGCGTCGAGCCGCTTGTCGAGCACCTCCTCGACCTGGTGCGGGTCGTCGTAATTCATCGACGCCGAGCGCAGCGTGTCGCAGATCAGTTCGACGGCCTCGTTCTCTGCAAGGATGCGCGGGTAACGCTGGAAGATGTCGGACGTCTCCGGCGCCTCGATATGGGGTTCCACCTTCATCGGGTCCTGACGCGAAAGCCAGATCAGCGAAAACAGCAGACACAGAAGATCGCGGTAGTCCGCGGGCTGCCAGCGCGGGCCGCGGAAGACGCTGGCAATATCGCGCCCCGTGCGCTTGATGGTCGCCATGTCGTTGGCGAGCAGGAAGCCACCGACCGCAGCGCCCCCGATCATCACCATCTCGAACGGCAGGGCCTTGAGGATGATCTCCATCGATCCGCCGGCGGCGAGGTAACCGCCGAAGACCAGCACCAGCACGACGACGATGCCGACGATCCCAATCATGAAACAGCCTTTCCTTCGAGGACCCTGCCAGGCGCGGCGCGCTGCCGGCGTCTTCCCGAGTGTTCCCCGATCGCGTTAAGAAATCCCTTCGCCGCTCACTCGGTCGGCACATTCATGTTGCGCCCGGCAAGCACCGCGCTGATGGCGTAGGCGCTGCGCGGGGTCAGCCCGGCGAGGACCTCGGCCGCGGTTTCAGGGCGCAGGCGGGCGATGAAGCCGGCGGCGAAATCGACGTCCATTTCCTCGAACAGGGCTGCCGCCTCGCGGGGCTTCATGTTCTCGAACACCGCGGTCAGCGTGCCGAGGTCGCGCTCCGCCGCACGGTCCGAAAGCGCGAGCGTTTCCGACAGGCGCGCCTCGATCTCGGCCAGTTCGGCAAGCTTGCGCGACAGCTCGTTCTCGGCACGCGCGAGCGCATCGCCGCGCGCCGCGATCGCCGCTTCCATCCGGTCGACCCGCGCCTCACGCGCGCGGAGCGATTCGAGCAGATCGAGCGGGTCCTGCGCTTCGGCCACCGTTGCGGGGGCGCGCTCGGGCGCGGCCTGCAGCGCATCCTGCGCGCCAGCGGCACCGAGGCCGAGCTTCATCAACCCGGCCAGCAGATAGAGCCCCGCGATCACGCCGAGAACCCCCGGGGTGGCCCGGCGACGCAGGGCGGGCGCTGCGGGCGGCGCGCTCATGGCGCGACCTCGAGCCCGCGGCGGCGGCGTAGAACGCGCGCGCGGCTGCGCGCGATTTCCTGCTCGGGGTGCGCCAGCTCATGGCCGGCCAGCCGCGGCTCGGCGCGCGGGGCGACCGCCGAAGGCATCTGCGGGGCGTGAGCACGCACCGAGGCCGCGGGGCGCGGCGCGCCCGGCGCGTCCCGGGGCGCG
>PUOA01000302.1 GCA_003551925.1 Paracoccaceae bacterium | reverse complement strand
GGCTCGGTGGTCGAGCTCTGGGGCATCAACAACACCCTGACCTTCCGCCATTACATCGAGTTCTGGAACACCGGCTGGCCGGTGGTGTGGTACACGATGAAACTGTCGGCGGCCTCGGCGGTGCCGGCGATGATGGTGGGCGGGCTGATCGCCTATCTGGTCACGCGCCACCGGTTCTGGGGGCGCAGCTATCTGGAGTTCGGCTCGCTTCTGTCCTTCGCCACGCCGGGCACGGTGATGGGGCTGGCCTATATCCTGGCGTTCAACGACGGCACGCTTCTGATGACCTCGACCTCGGCGATCATCGTGCTGGCGCTGGTGTTCCGCAACATGCCGGTGGCGATCCGCGCGTCCATGTCGGGGCTCGCGCAGATCGACCGCTCGCTCGAGGAAGCCTCGGCCACGCTCAAGGCCGGGTCGGGCACGACGCTGGTGCGCGTGCTCTCGCCGCTTCTGCTCTATCCGCTGCTGGCGGGGCTGATCTTCGCCTTCGTCTCGGCGATGACCGCGGTCAGCCAGGTGATCTTCCTGGTCAGCGCGGGCAACAATCTGGCGACCGTGATGCTGCTGGCGCGGGTCGAGCGCGGCCAGCTTGGGGTGGCGGCGGCGATGGCGACGGTGCTGATCGTCATGCTTCTGGCGCTGATCGTGCTGCTGCTGATCGCCTCACGCTACCTGGACGCGCGCAACCGTGGAAAGGGACTGTCGATATGAACCGGATTACGGAACTGCAACCCGCGGCGGTGGATCTGGGCCGTGTGACCAAACGCTTCGGCGCCGGGGCGCCGGCGGTCGATGACATCTCGCTGCAGATCGCGCCGGGCGAGCTGGTCACGCTGCTGGGGCCTTCGGGCTGCGGCAAGACCACCACGCTGCGCATGATCGCCGGGCTGGAGGCGCCGAGCAGCGGCACCGTCACCATCGGCGAGGACGAGGTCACCCACCTGCCCGCCGAGAAACGCGACGTGACCATGGTGTTCCAGTCCTACGCGCTGTTTCCGCACATGAACGTGCGCGCCAATGTGGGCTACGGGCTGAAGGTCGCGCGCACCCCGCGCGCGGAGCTTGCCGCGCGGGTCGAGGAGGCGCTGTCGCTGGTCGGGCTCGACGCCTTCGCCGACCGCCCGGTCGATGCGCTTTCGGGCGGGCAGCAGCAGCGCGTGGCGCTCGCGCGCGCGCTGGTGATGAAGCCGCGCGTGATCCTGTTCGACGAGCCGCTGTCCAACCTTGATGCCAAGCTGCGCCACCATGTCCGCGCCGAGATCCGCGCGCTGCAGAGACGGCTGGGGCTGACCGCGGTCTACGTGACCCACGACCAGGAAGAGGCGCTGGCGATCTCGGACCGCGTGGTGGTGATGAATTCGGGCCGGATCGAACAGCAGGGCACGCCGCGCGATCTCTATGCGCGGCCGGTGTCGCATTTCGTGGCCGATTTCATCGGCTCGGCAAACATCGTGCCCGGAGAGTATGATGGCACCGACATCGCGCTGGGCGACGCGCGCATCCCGCACGCGCAGGACATCGCCCACGGCCCTGTCGGCGTGATGATCCGGCCCGAAGCGGTGCGCCCCGCCGCGCAGGGGCTGGCGAGCACGGTCGTGTCGGTGTCATTCCTCGGCCCGGTGAACCAGGTCGAGTTCGACACGCCCGCGGGGCGCATCACCGGCAACCTGCCCGATGACGCGATGTCCGGGCTGCGGCCCGGCGCGCGGGCATCGCTCGGTTTCGCCGCGCGCGGCCTGCACCTTCTGCCGCCGCGCGCGGTCTAATGCGTCAGCATCATCACCGGAGCCACCATGTCCGCAAAGACCATCCACCTCATCCGCCACGCCCAGTCCGAACACAATGCCCGCGTGCGCGCGGTCCCCGACGAGGACAGCGTGCGCTATGACCCGGCGATGCGCGACGCGCCGCTGACCGCGCTGGGTCACGCCCAGGCACAGGCGCTGGCCGACGACATGGCCGCGCTGCCAGAGGTGGAACTTGTGGTCACCTCGCCGCTGACCCGCGCGATCCAGACCATGACCCACGCATTCCGTGCTCACCGCGCCCCGCGTGTCGTCGAACATCTGCACCGCGAGCATCTGGACAGCTTCTGCGATGTCGGCCGCGCCCCGGCCGACCTGTCACAGGCCTTCCCCGCGCTGAGCTTCGCGCATCTTGACAACCCGTGGTGGCACACCGATCCCGACGACGATGGCCCCTTCGCGCGCGAGCCCATCCAGGTGCTCGAGCGCCGCGTGCAGACTTTCGCCGACTGGCTGGCCGCCCGCCCGGAAACCACCATCGCGGTCATCGGGCACGGCACGTTTCTGCGCACCCTCACGGATGTCACCTTCGACAACGCGCAGCGGGTGGTGATCCGACTGTAAATGCCGTCATCGCCGAAGCCCCATGCCGCAGGATCTCGGATCAGCGCTTCCGATCGGAAAGATCGTGCATTGGAACGGCGTTGATGCAGAACTCATCGGAGGGAGCGGGACCGGGATCGAACGTTCTCCACTCTATAAGGTGTTGTTTTCATTTACATGACTGATGGTTTGAATCGCCATCCGGTGCAGACGCGACCGGCAGCGAAACGCTCGCAGGGGTGCCGCCATCTTCCACGTTCGGATTTTGCAAGGCCACAACCGGGCCCCTGCGTTTTGGCCTTCCTGAGCGGGGCGCCAAAACGTAAGCGAGGGCCATCACGCTGAAATATCGGCGATTTTTCAAGCGCCGTGGTGGAGCCTGGCAAGATGTTTCCGATGTTCCGCTGCTTGTCGTCGTCCTGACCCAGCTGTTCATGCCCCGGCACAACGCGCAGTTGCCGTTGCTCAAGGCACAGATCCGGATCCTGCGGACCCGCATCCCGACGCAGCGGATAATCCTGTCTCCCGACGAGAAAGCCGAGCGGCTGCGCATCGGAGCGGAGTGTGGGCATGAGATCGACGGTCTGCTGGAGGTGGCGAAGCCCGCGACCTGCAGGCGCTGGCTGGCGCAGATGCGATGCCTCCTGTCTTGCAAGGCCGCGGGCGTGGCACAGACCCGTCAAGGCTGAAAGCGCGCCCGCGACACCCGGCAGGAAAGTGCCGAGCCTCAGCAAGCTGCACCGGGCGCACCGTCGGCCTGACAGCGTCGAAAGCGGCACGCAGATAGCGCTCTGGAACGCCGAAAGCCCCGGCGCAAATCGACCGCTCGGGCCCCATGCCTTCCGTTCAGGGCGCGCGCGCTGCCTTGGGCTTGTCTTGGTGGCCGCGATGCAGTCTGCTGGCGCGCCTCGGGGGCACCGCAAAACGGGCAAGATCCGGCAGGCAGACACGGATCGAGGGTGCGGATGACGCGGTTGCGCACGGCGCTGGACAGTCTTTACAACGGCCGCTCGCGCGCGGGCCTGCGGTTTCGGCTGGGCCTTCTGGCGGTCGATCTGATCATCGTGCTGAGCTATGTGGCCAGCAGCGTGCTGGGCCTGCATCAAGGGATGTGGCGGCTCGACCTCATCCTCGCGGCGCTCGTGGCGGCGGATCTGTCGGCGCGTTGGCTGATTTCGGACGGGTGGCGGACCATGCTGCGCAACCCGTTCCACCGGGCGGACATGGTTGTGCTGCTCAGCCTCCTCGCGCCGCTGATTTCCGACGCGCCGATTGTCGGCGATTTCGCGTTTCTGAAAGTGCTGCGTGCGGTCCGGGTCGCGCGCTCCTATCGCGTGTTGCAGGAATTGCGCGCCGACAGCCGGTTCTTCCGCCGCAACGAGGAGGTGATCCAGCGCTCGGTCAACCTGGGCGTCTACATCTTCGTGGTGTCGGGCACCCTTCACGCGCTGCAGCGCGACATCAACCCCGAGATCGCGACATGGCTCGATGCGCTCTGTTTCACCATGGCCGCGCTGACGACCACGGGCTTCGGGGATATCGTGCTTGTGGGGGTGTCCGGGCGCTGGCTGTCCATCGCCATCCTGATTGTCGGGGTGGGGATGTTCCTGCACCTGCTGCAGTCGGTGTTCCGACCGCCAAAGATGCACCACGAATGCGGCACCTGCGGGCTGCAGCTGCATGACCCCGATGCGGTGCATTGCAAGCATTGCGGCCACGAAATCCGCATCAGGACCGACGGGGCCTGAGGAAGGGCCTGCAGACAACGGACATGGCCGGCGCCACGGCGGCGGGGGCCCAGAGACAGGAGGGACGCAATGAAGGTCGATACCATCATCGTCGGAGCGGGCAGCGCCGGGCTGTCGGCCTTGCGCGATGTGCGCCGCTACACCGACTATTTTCT
>PUOA01000169.1 GCA_003551925.1 Paracoccaceae bacterium | reverse complement strand
CACCCGCCCCTTCGCGCCGCGGGGGCGGGGGTGCGCGGGGGCGGGGGTGCCGCGGCGTGGCCGTCAGCCCGCGGTCGGGGGCGTGCGCGCGCGCTGCACCGTCAGGATCCCGGCCATGATCACCGCCACGCCGAGAATGTCGAATATCCCGAGCGCCTCGCCCAGCAGCGCGGCGGCGACGGCGACGCCGAAGAACGGGTTGAGGAAGTGAAACGTCGCCGCGCGCACCGCGCCGATGCGCCCCACCAGCGCGAACCACACCCAGGTCGCGGCGAGGCCCGGAACCAGTGTGGTGTAGACGAAGGCGCCGATCAGGCGCGGGGACCAGGTGACCTCCCAGCTTTCGAAGGCGAGCGCGGGCACGGCGAGCGCCGCCGCGCCGATCAGCATCTGCAGCCCCACCACCATCAGCAGATTGCCGCCCGTGGCCGAGGCGGTGCGCACCGACAGCGTGGCCACCGTGAGGGCCACCACCCCCAGCACACACAGCGTGACGCCAAGCATATCGACCCCCGCGCCCAACCTCACGCCCATGATCAGCGCCACGCCCGCGAAGCCGGCCAGCAGCCCCGCCACCGCCATCGGGCGCAGCCGCTCGCGCAGGAACAGTGCACTGGCAGCCGCAACCAGCAGCGGCATGGTCGACGCGATGATGGTGGCCAGCGACGCCTCGATCGTCTGCATGGCAACGAAATAGAGGCCCAGATAGAGCGCGTTCTGCGACACGCCGAAGATCGCCGTTGCCCGCCATTGCCCGCGGGTGAGCTGCCATGTCTGCCCCATCGCGCGCGCGATGGCGACGCCGATCAGCCCCGAGATCAGGAACCGCAAGGCCAGCGCGGTCAGCGGTGGCGCATCGACGACGATCATCCGCGCCGAGCTGAAGGCCGACGACCACATCAGCGCGAAGGCCACGCCCATCGCAATTGCCCGGATGTCCATGCACGCCCCTTGTGGTGTCGGGCGTGGATAGCCGGTGGCGCGCGGGAAGGCCAGAGCGGCGGGTGGCCTCTTGCCGCGCCCATGCGGGGGTGCGATGGTCCCTGTGCGACCGCCCAGCAGATCGAGACCCCATGACCCGCTTCGAGAGCCTGCCCACCGAGACCCCCGAGATGCACGCGCCCGAGCGCTTCACCGATGCAAGCGCCGCGGTCGAACGGCTCTGCGCGCTGCACAATGAGGCCACGCGCTTCCTGATCGAGCGTTTCAACGCCGTGGTCGCCGGCACCGTGCCGCGCGCCCGCGCCCGCGCTTTCTACCCCGAGATACGGATCACCACCACGCGCCATGACCAGTCCGACACGCGGCTGGCCTTTGGCCATGTCGCCCATCCCGGCACCTATGCCACCACGATCACGCGGCCCGACCTGTTCCGCAACTATCTGGAGCAGCAGATCGGGCTGCTGCTGCGCAATCACTCGGTCCCGGTGACCATCGGCGCCTCGCAGACCCCGATCCCGGTGCATTTCGCCATGGCGGGCCGCGGCGACGTGAACCTGCCCGACAACGGCGAGATGGCGCTGTCGCTGCGCGATCTGTTCGACGTGCCCGATCTGGCCACCACCAACGACGACATCGTCAACGGTGAAGGCGTGCGCAACGCCGACGGCTCGATCCCGCTGGCGGCGTTCACCGCGCAGCGGGTGGATTATTCGCTGGCGCGGCTGGCGCATTACACCGCGACCGCGCCCGAGCATTTCCAGAACCACGTGCTGTTCACCAACTACCAGTTCTATGTGGACGAGTTCGAGGCCTTCGCCCGCGCCGCGCTGCGCGACCCGAACAGTGGCTACACGGGCTTCGTCACCCCTGGCGATCAGGAGATCACCGACGCCGAGGGCATCTTGCAGCCGCTCGCGCGCATGCCGCAGATGCCGACCTACCACCTCAAGCGCGCGCACAATGCCGGGATCACGCTGGTCAATATCGGGGTGGGGCCGTCCAACGCCAAGACCGCCACCGACCACATTGCGGTGCTGCGCCCGCATGCCTGGCTGATGGTGGGCCATTGCGCGGGGCTTCGGAACTCGCAATCGCTCGGTGATTTCGTGCTGGCCCATGCCTATCTGCGCGAGGACAACGTGCTGGACGCCGATCTGCCGGTCTGGGTGCCGATCCCCGCGCTGGCCGAGATCCAGATCGCCCTGCAGGAGGCCGTGGCCGAGGTCACGCAGCTAGAGGGCTACGAGCTCAAGAAGATCATGCGCACCGGCACCGTGGCCACCATCGACAACCGCAACTGGGAGCTGCGCGACCAGTCCGGCCCCGTGCAGCGGCTGTCGCAGTCGCGCGCCATCGCGCTGGACATGGAAAGCGCCACCATCGCCGCCAACGGCTTCCGGTTCCGGGTGCCTTATGGCACGCTTCTGTGCGTGTCGGACAAGCCGCTGCATGGCGAGCTGAAGCTGCCCGGAATGGCCAGCGCCTTCTACCGAACGCAGGTCGCGCGGCACCTGCAGATCGGCATCCGCGCGATGGAGCTTCTGCGCGACATGCCGCTTGAACGCATTCACAGCCGCAAGCTGCGCAGCTTCGACGAAACCGCGTTTTTGTGACCAGAACGGCGCTTTCCTGCCGGAATATGGGCATTTCGGGCGCTGGTGCGGGATTTCGGCGATTGTGCAGCGAGCGAAACTTCGTCTAGATGCGACCCAGTGAAGACCCCGGCGTCCGACGTCCCGGGCAAAACAGGAGAGACAGATGACACCGAAGCCGATGACCAAGACGCAGCTTGTCGCCGCCCTGGCCGAGGAAATGGGCTCCGAGAAAAAGACCGCCGCCGCTGCGCTCGACGCGATCGGTGCGCTTGTCGGCCGCGAGGTTGCTGCCGGAGGCGCGGTCACGCTGCCGGGGATCGGCAAGATCTCGTGCCGCGCGCGCCCCGAGCGTCAGGTCCGCAATCCGGCGACCGGCGAGACCATGACCAAGCCGGCCGACAAGGCGGTCAAGGTGACCATCGCCAAGGCGCTGAAGGACAGCGTGAACACCTGACGCCTGCCCGACCGCCCCGGCCCGCGCTGTCGTCGCGGGCCTCCCCCGCCATGTCAGGGAAGTTGTCGCCTCGTCTGATGCGGAAAGTGTATGCTGAGGCGGGGCGGGACAGGGCGACGAATTGGCTTGCTCACCTGAACGAAAGGCGGCGGTGCTGGCGAAGATGCTGCCGCCGAACAACATGCCCCTGGGCCGACTGGCCAAGCACGAGGGGATCAGCACGGGCACGCTTGCCAAATGGCGAGCCGAGGCGCGGGCGAAGGGGCAGTTCCTGCCCGATGCCAAGGCCGGGCCGGAAGGCTGGAGCTCCGAGGACAAGCTTGCGGCGGTGATCGAGACGGCTTCTCTGAACGAAGCGGAGCTTGGCGCGTACTGCCGGCGCCGCGGCATCCATGCCGAGCAGCTCGCTGTCTGGCGGCAGGCCTGCGCACGCGCCAACGATTGGGAGCGCGTGACGTCGCGCCAGATCGCGCGGGAAACCAGGGATGCCAACAAGCGCATCCAGCAGCTTGAGCGGGAACTCGCCCGCAAGGAGAAGGCGCTCGCCGAGGCGGCGGCGCTGATGGTCCTGCGAAAAAAGGCGGAGGCGATCTGGGGCCCGGAGGGGGGCGCGGAAGAATGACGTCTGCTCAAGATCGCCGACATATTGCAGCCCTCATCGACGAGGCAACGGCCGCCGGAGCAAGCGTCACGGCCGCTTGTGCCGCTCTTGGCCTGAGCCCGCGCACGTTGCAGCGCTGGCGGGATCCGGCCGGGGGAATCTGCGAGGACCGTCGACCCTCCGCGGAGCGTCCGACACCGGCGAACAAGCTGAGCGCGGCAGAGCGCGACGAGATCGTCGCCACCTGCAACGCACCGGAATTCGCGAGCCTTCCGCCGAGCCAGATCGTCCCGCGCCTTGCCGACCAAGGGAAATACATTGCCTCGGAGTCCAGCATGTGCAAGGTCTTGCGCGAACGCAGGCAGAACCACCGCCGAGGTCGCGCCCGACCACCGAGCCGATTGAAGCCGCCTGCAAGCTTCAAGGCGAAGGGGCCCTGCGAAGTCTGGTCGTGGGACATCACCTGGTTGCCCGGGCCAGTGGCCGGCACTTTCTTTTACCTCTACCTCATGCTCGACATCTTCAGCCGGAAGATCGTCGGCTGGGCGGTCTACGAGCGGGAGACGGCCGACTTCGCAGCGCAGGTGCTCAGGCGCGCCGTTTTGGCCGAGGGCTGCCTCACGAGCCCGCTGGTGCTGCTCGCTGACAATGGTAGCCGCATGAAGGGTGCGACGAT
>PUOA01000209.1 GCA_003551925.1 Paracoccaceae bacterium | reverse complement strand
CTTCACCCCTGTCCCCGCGCCGGAGCGCCCCGGCGCTCTGGGACAGGACGGCTTCAGCCAGGGCGCTGGCGGCTGCGACAAAGATTCCCAATCCGATCAGCACATAGATGATGGTGAAGACCCGGCCTGCCGTGGTGACCGGGGCCAGATCGCCATAGCCGACCGTGGCAATGGTCATCACCGCGAAATAGAGGGCGTCGAGATACGCCCACCCCTCCACCACGGCATAGAAAAGCGCCGCCATGCCGATGAAGCTGAAGGTGAAGCTCAACAGCCCCTGCACGCGCCTGTCCCGCAACGCAAAGCGCAGGCCGCGGAACAGGGTCTGGACCGGTTTGCTCATCCCCGGGCGGTACCGTGGACCTCGCCCGACGCCGAGGACCGTCGCGAAAGCGCATACAGGATCATGGACACGCCGTTGGAAATCAGTTCCACCGCCAGAAGGATGCCGAGCGTCACGGCGCTCGCCTGCGGGAAGTTGGCGAAGATCAGCCCTCCCAGCGCGATGGAGATCACACCCGCGATCATCAGCGGCACGCGCACGGCTGCGGCCTGGGGCGCGAAGGCGAACAGGATCCGGAACACCCCCACGATCATTAGCAGCGACGCCACCACAAATGTCAGCGCCACGATGCCGCGGAGCGGGTTGAGCGCCAGGCTGAGGCCGAGAAACAGAAGTACTGCGCCGACCAGCACCGCAAGGATGCGAGCGCCCAGAGCCTTTTCACGGAAGGCCGACACCAGCGTTAGCGCTCCGATCACGAGGAAGAACAGGCCGGTCAGCACCTCGACCGTCAGAGTGGCGGCGAAGGGATTGGCCAGCGCAACGATTCCGCCCAGCACCGACAGCGTCCCCGCCAGTAGCCACCAGATCCAGCTTGTCATTCGTCTCTTCCTCTCATGGTTACGTGTCGTGGGTGGGCAATTTGTGCAGATGCGCCTTGCCAAGCCGCCGCACGCGCTGCGGCCGGTTCAGGTCAGGGGACACCAACGGCCCGGTTCCGCCCTGGCCCCCGCGCCGCGTGTTCGGCGGGGCGCGCACGGCGCACCCTGCACCAGACACCGCAAGCCGCACTCCGGGGACCACCAGTTCTCGCCGTGGCCAGGGCAGATGCAGCAGTCGAATGAAACGCGCCTCCTTTTTGCCGGCGCAGTTCGCGGCGTCCAATGCAAAAGCCGACGGCTGTGATGCAGGAATGGCACTGGATCGCGCCGCTCGGAGCCTGCCCCCGGGCGCGACCATCGTTGCCGGGGACCGCCGGCGACAGCTGCCAAGCCGCCCATGGCCGCCGTGCCGAACGAACCGGCCCATGCCCCTGCAGGCCGGTCATCGGTTGCGCTCGCCGGTGTCGGCGAGGACGGAATGCTTGGGCGGGTAATCCAGCGAGCCGCTGATTGAGGCCTTTTCTTGCCAGTCGAAATCCGGGAACGGCAGCGCATTGTCGCCGCGCCAGCGCGCCACCTCGGCCTCAGCGGCCTGCACGCGTTCGGCATCCGGGGGATTATCCTCGGCGCGGTAGTGCATCGCCGAGGGGAAGGCGAATTGTGCGCCCGCGCCAGTCACCAGCGCCATGATGCGCAGATAGACGTCCTCGCGCACCGCTTGGAATTCGCCAATGTCGGGCGTCAGCACATAGGCGAAGATCTCGATGTCGAGCGAATGGGCACCGAAGCCCGCGAACCGTACGCGCACCGGGTCGGCACTGACGCGAGGATGCGCGATCAGCAGCTTGCGCAACTCCACCAACACATAACGCAGCTGGTCCTCGGTCGTCTCATAGCGCAGTTGCAGCTTGGTCTGCAGCCAGATCCGGTCACGACGGGCGTAGTTCTCGATCTGCATGTTGGAGAATTCAGCGTTGGGAATGGTCACCACCGTACGGTCCAGCGTACGGATCCGGGTGGAGCGCAGGCCGATCTGCTCCACCGTGCCCATAGTCTCGCCGAATCTGCAGAAATCGCCGACCTTGATCGGCCGGTCGGAATAGAGCGTGATGCCCGCGAACAGGTTTCCCAGCGCGGGCTGGACCGCGAGCGCGACCGCCAGGCCGCCGACACTGATCCCGGCCACCAGCCCCTGCCAGGGGATGTTGAGGACCTGCGCAGCCATCACCACGCCGATCAGATAGACCAAGATCCGGACAACCCGGCGCACCAGGTCGATAATGGTCTGCTGGTGCTGGTCGACCCGCTCGCTGGAGGATCGGACCCCCGCCACCCAGTCGATGAGGCGCCCCACGGCCAGGGTGGCCGCAAGGATCAGCAGGATCCAGGCGATCGCGGTGGTGATCCGTCCGACCTCATCCGGCACCGCCAGAACGATGTCGCCCAGCAGCACCGCCGAGCCGATCACGGCCGAGACCCCGATCAACTGAAAGCCATCGAGGACCCGCACGGACGGGGAGGTATCCTCATCCTCCCCGTTCTGTCGCATGGCCCGGCGTTCCAGCCAGCCGAGCGGAAATGCCAGCAGACTCCCCAGCAGACCGCCGATGACGATCATGGCCAGAAGCCCCAGCCACTGCCACAACTCCATCGCGCCGAACCGCTGCAGCAGAACAGGGGCACTCTGGCGCACGAACGCCCGGCTCTGGAAAAACGCGTCGCCCACCGGAAGGGCCGCGACCCCGGGCGCGAGCGGCATCTCGTCCATGGCGGCATAGAGACTGCGGATGTTGCGCAGCGTGTCCGGGGTGAATTGCCAGACGATGCCCTCGGGCGTCTCCACCGGAGCGATGGCGATGTCGCCAACGGGATGCTGGAAATGGATGTATGGGGTGTTCGCGCCGGGATCGTCGGGCACTTCCTGCCAGATCAGGAACCCCACGCGGTCCAGGGTCAGCTTGAGAAAGCGCGCCAGCAGCGGCCCCTCGCGGCCATGCAGCGCCGCGCCGATCTCGGACATGTCCAGCGTCGCGATCACCGCATCCGAGGGGTTGGCCGGCGCCGCCACCAGTCCGGTGATCAAGGTGCGCATCGTGTCGCGCGGCGAGGCGCGGTCCGGGTCCGGCAGCGGCACCTCCGCCAACCGGTCGCGCCGCGCTGCGTCCAGTTCGGCGCGCAGGGCCCGCAGCTCGTCTGCCGGGGGCGGCAGGATGTACCAGCGGATGCCGATCCGGCGGAATTCCAGCGCCAGCGAGACATCCGTACCGGCCTGCGCCAGATCGACCGTCACCGCGGGCGCATCCGCGCCCGCCGGCAAATCCCACAGCCGCACCGTCATTCGGTCCAGCACCTTGAACAGCAGGCGGACATGGTCGATCCGGCTGACGCCCGTATCCGCCTCGTCGGCCGGGACCAGAAGCGCCGCGGCCCGCCCCAGCAGGTCGGCGCTGCCCGGCCCGACCGCGTTCATGGTGGTCAGAAAGGCGCCGAGCGTGTCGCCAGGAGTCCATTGCGGCAACAGATCGCCGTCCGTTTCCGAGGTGATCGCGCGCGCGCCGGTCCACCACTCCCCCGAGGCATAGCGGCCGGAGAAGCTGTCGCCCTCACGCGATTGCACGAAGACGAAGGTGCCTTCGCCGCCGTTGCTGCGCCAACTGCCCTCCAGCTTGCGCCCGACGCTTCGGGCCTCGATCTCGCCGTCGAACAGGGGATAGGTGCCGGTGACGCGGTTGCCCTCCTGGCTCAGGATCAGCCGCGCGCCGCCGCCGCGCCAGATGGTGTCCCACTCCCCCGACCAGTCCACCGGCTCGCTGGCGGCCACCGACAACATGCAGATCAGCCAGATCAACGGCAGCAGCGCCAGGCGGACCATGTGGCGGGCCGCCGCCGTGTCCCTCCGCCGACAAGGCGCACCCGCCCCCCGCGCCCGCATGTCGTCACCGCGATCGGTGCGGGACGTCCACGGATCTGTCGACCCGGCCGTTGACCACCCCCGCGCAGACCGGGCGCCATCCCGCAGCGCGGGCGCGCCGTCCGCACGCCCGCCGAGCCCGGCCGCACGGGTATCCATCTTGTCCCCTTCCATGGGTCCACCTCGATCCTCGGGGGCCCGCGACCAGTAAATCGGTGCGCCGATGGCGCGCGATCAGGTCGGCGCTGGCGCATGCCTCGACCGCGTGGCGAAGCCCGACGGTGTGCCCCGGAGCGCGTGTGGATTGTAATTCGGGCCCCGTCCAATGTATAATCGTGCTCGCGCAATGCAGGAATGGTATCAATGCGGAATGCCCGGGACCTGAAGATTGTGCGCTCCCTGGCCAGGCATCGCAACTTCGCAAGAGCCAGCGAGGAGTTGGGGATGTCCCAGCCGAACCTCAGCCGCGCCCTTGTCCGCCTCGAAGAGCTGATCGGCGCG
>PUOA01000180.1 GCA_003551925.1 Paracoccaceae bacterium | reverse complement strand
CCTGCGCCCCGCGAAGCCGGTCCTGCCGGTAATCGGTGCCCGCGCGCAGTTCATGCACCACCATCCGCGCCCTGAGCTGATCGATGAAGGGCAGAAACAGCGCACGGTTGAGCCCGTCCTTGTAAAGATCCTCGGGCGGGCGGTTCGAGGTGGTGACGATCACCACCCCCCCCGCAAACAGCTTCTCGAACAGCCGGCCCACGATCATGGCGTCGGTGATGTCGGTGATCTGCATCTCGTCGAAGGCCAGCAGGCGCAGATCGCGCACCACGCTTTCGGCGACCGGAGCGAGCGCATCCTCGACCCCCTTTTGCCGCGCGGCGTGCATCCCGGCGTGGATTTCCTGCATGAAGGCGTGGAAATGCACGCGCCGGCGCGCCGGGGTGGGGGCATGATCGCAGAACAGGTCCATCAGCATCGACTTGCCGCGCCCGACCCCGCCCCACAGATACAGCCCCTTCGGCGGCTCGGGCGGCTTGGCAAAGAGCCGCCGCAGCCCGCCGCGGGGGGCGGGCGGCTGCGCGAGATGCGCCATCAGCGGGTCAAACAGCGCCAGCGCCGCGCGCTGCGCCGGGTCAGGCGACAGCCGGCCCTCGGCAACCATCGCGTCGTATTCTGCCTGAAGCGTCATCGCGTGCCTCCATAGCGCGGCGCCACGGCGCGGAAAAGGGTGCGGCCGCGCGCACCGATTGCGCTTTGGCCGGGGCTGTGGCAGGTTCCGCGCATCCGCACACAGCCGAAAGGGCAGCACGATGACCGCAGGGGTGGCCGGGGACGATCCGCGCACGCTGGTGTCCACCACGTGGCTGGCGGCGCATCTGCAGGACCCCGATCTGCGGGTGCTTGACGCCTCGTGGTATCTGCCCGCGATGAACCGCGACCCGCGCGCCGAATATGGCGCCGCGCACATCCCCGGCGCGCGTTTCTTCGACATCGAGGAGATCAGCGATCACCGCTCGGAGCTGCCGCACATGGCGCCGCCGGCCGAGAAGTTCGTCTCGCGCATGCGCGCGATGGGGGTCGGCGATGGGCATCAGGTGGTGGTCTATGACGGCGCTGGGCTGTTTTCGGCGGCGCGCGTGTGGTGGCTGTTCCGGCTCATGGGCAAGACCGATGTGGCGGTGCTGGACGGCGGCTTTCCCAAATGGCAGGCCGAGGGGCACCCGGTCGAGGACATGCCCCCCGTGCTGCGCGAGCGCCACATCACCGTGCAGCGCCAGGCGCATCTGGTGCGCGACGTGGCGCAGGTGGCGGCGGCGTCCAAGCTGGGCGACTGGCAGATCGTGGATGCCCGCCCGGCCGAGCGGTTCCGCGGCGACGCGCCCGAACCCCGTCCGGGCCTGCGCGCAGGGCATATCCCGGGCTCGTGCAACCTGCCCTTCGGGCAGCTTCTGAACCCCGACGGCACCATGAAGCCCGTGCCCGAGTTGCGCGCGGCGGTCGATGCCGCGGGCATCGATCTGGCGCGCCCGGTCATCACCACCTGCGGGTCGGGCATGACCGCGGCGATCGTGTCGCTGGCGCTCGAACGGCTGGGGCACCGCAACCACGCGCTTTATGACGGGTCATGGACCGAATGGGGCGCCTATCCCGATCTGAAGGTCGAGACCGGATGACCGTCCTGCGCGCCGGCAGCACCGTCGAGTATGTGGTGACGTGGCTCGAGATGACCGAGCGTCCGCGCTGGGACTGGCCGCACGCGCCTGCGGGCCTCGACGGGGCGCTGCTGCGCGCCGACGCGCCGCCGGCGTGGTATTTCCTCTGCCTCTATGATGCGGTGGGCCGCGATTACGCCTGGACCGACCACAGCGACGCCCCCGAGGCCGACCTTGTCCGCTGGCTGCATGACGAGGACGTCGCGCTCTACACGCTGATGGCGCATGGCTGGCCGCACGGGTTCTTCGTGCTGGACTGGCGCGAGGCCGGGCGCTGCGAGCTGGCCTATTTCGGGCTGGTCCCGCAGGTGATCGGGCGCGGCTATGGCGGGTGGCTGTTGCGCACCGCGATCCTGACGGGCTGGTCGCGCGAGGGGGTGCGCAAGATGACCGTCAACACCAACACGCTCGATCACCCCCGCGCGCTGGCGAATTACCAGAAGCACGGGTTCGAGGTCGTCGCGCGCGAGACACAGTCCCGCGTGCTGACCCGCGACCGCGACCCCGGCGCAATCCCCGACTGAGGCCCGCTGCGGCGGGCTAATCGCGGGGCGGTGCGCCGGCCTTCTCGGCGCGCGACGTCCGGCCGTCTTTCTCGGTGCGCGGCGTCCCGCCATGCCTTTCATTGCGCGGCATTCTGCCGTCTCTCTCATTGCGCGGCATTCTGCCGTCTCTCTCATTGCGCGGCATTCTGCCGCGACGCAACCGCATCGCCACCACCAGCCCGAACAGGAACGCCTCGGTCAGGTTCGGGGCTTCGCCGCGTGGCGGGACCGTCAGCCCGGCCTCGCGCAGCAGGCGGCGCAGGGCGGCGTCTTCGTCGGGTTCAGGCGGCGGTGCGGGCGCGGGAGGTCTGCGGCCCGCCAAGCCGATCACGATCAACCCCGCCCCGGCCAGCACCAGCCCCAGCAGCAGCGACGCCATCACCGCATCCAGCAGCGCCGCGAGCGCCAGCCACGCGGCCGCCAGCAGGAAGCCGGCCCCCATCAGCACCAGCAGCGCCCCCATGCCGCCCAGCGCCGCGCCGCGCGCCGCGCGGCGCAGGCGCGCGTCAAGGCCGGGGAACAGCGGCGGGGGGCGGTCCACGCGCTTACCTCCGCGCCAGGATCAGCCCCAGCAGGAAACCCACCCCGGCGGCGAGCCCCATCGCCGCGGCGGGGCGTTCGCGCGCCATCAGCTCGGCCTCGGTGGTCAATTCCTCGAAGCGCGCTTCGGCCTCGGCGGCGCGGGCGCGGCCCTTGTTGCGCAGTTCCTCGGCGCGCGCGCGCAGGTCCTCGGCGGCGTGCTCGCCGCGGGCGCGGCCCATGGCGCCCAGCGTTTCGACCAGCTTGGCCATGTCGGCCTTCAGCTCGTCAAGCTGGCGCGACAGATCCTCGACCGACGGTTCGGCGCCCCCGGATTTCGACTTCTGCTCGGCCATTTGCGTTCCCTCCGTTCGATGCGTCCCCAAGCATGTGGTGCGCTGTCGCAGCCGGCGCAAGATCACAGCAGCGGACTTGCCAGCGCCACCGTGTTGTTGCGCAGCCGGCGCAGCACCGACCACTCCGCCACCTGCGCGGCCGGGACTTCGCGCGCGCGGTCGATATAGCTTTGCTGGCGGGCATCCAGCGCCCCGGTCAGCTCGGGGTCACTGAGCAGGATGCAGTTCTCGTAGTTCAGATCGAAGCTGCGATGGTCCAGGTTGCTGGACCCGATCAGCGCCAGCCGCCCGTCCACGGTGACGATCTTGGAATGGATCAGCCCGGGCTCGAACGCCATGATCCGCACGCCTGCGCGCAGGAGTTGCGGATACAGGCTCTCGGACGCGGCGGCGATGATCCAGCTGTCGTTGCGCGCCGGCACGATCAGCGTGACCGCGACCCCGCGCCGGGCGGCGGCGCAGATCGCGCCGTGAAGCTCCATGTCGGGGACGTAGTAGGGCGTGGTCAGGAAGATCTGCTCGCGCGCGGCGTAGATCATGGCGCAGATCGTGTCCGACGGGCCGGTGTCCATGTCGTCCGGCCCCGAGGCGATGACCTGCGCCACGAACCCGCCTTCGGTCTCGGGGACCTCCTGGGCCAGCAGGTGGCTCAGATCCTCGTGGTGGTGCGTCATCCAGTCCTGAAGGAACACCGCCTGCTGCTGGCGCACCACGGGGCCTTCGAAGCGCAGCAGAATATCGACCCAGGGCGCGTATTTCGCCTTGATCCGAAAGGCGGCGTCGGCGCAGTTGCGGCTGCCGCACCACGTCAGGCGGTTGTCGATCACGATGATCTTGCGGTGATTGCGCAGGTCCAGCCGCTGGAACAGGAAGCTGACCAGCGGGTTGCCCACGGGCGCAGCCTTGACCAGCTGCACGCCCGCATCGCGCATCCGCGTCCACAACACCGACCGGATCAGATGCCGCGCGCCGTGGTCATCCACCAGCACCCGGCACGCCACCCCGCGCGCCGAGGCGCGCATGAGCGCCTCGGCCATGGCGGTGCCGGTGACATCGGGCAGCCAGATGTAGAACAGCACATGCACATGGTCGCGCGCGGCGTCGATCGCGGCGAGCGGGTCGTCCATCATCGCGTCGCCTTCGGGCAGAAGCTCGGCGCGGTTGCCGCCCACCGGCGCGAAATCGCTCGGCACCGCGCCCGAGGCAAAGACCGGCGCGGCGCTGCCGTCGACCGTGACCGCGCGCGAGCGTCCGGCGCTGCTGACCGCGCCGAGGCGGGCGCGCACCTCGGCCATGCGCTGGCGGCTGGCGCGGTGCAGGCGGACCTCGCCGAACATCAGATAGGCAACGATCCCCACGCCGGGCAGCGCGGCGATCACCATCACCCAGCCCAGCCGCACGGTCGGGGTCATCCGCTCGCGCAGCAGCGCGCGGGCGATGATCGCCAGCTGCAGCAGATAGCCAAGCGTGACCAGGGCCAGCGTCATGTCCGGCACTCTCCCAACGGCAGGCCCGCAGCGCCACGCGCCCGCCCGGCCCGGTGTAGCCCAGCCGACCGCGCGGCACCAGCGCCGCGCGCGGCTTGCCCCCGCCGCCGCGAGTGCTAGGCTCGCCCACGTCGCAGCGCACCTGCCGCGCCCCCCAACCACAGGGACCAGTCGTGAGCCACAGCCCGACATTCGAGCGCTTCGTCGCCCCCGCGCGGGCGCGCCCACAACTGTGGCGCACCGTGCTTGGGCTGGGGGTCATCCTGCTGGTCTATGTGCTGTGGATGCTGTTCATGGCCGGCGGGGTCTGGCTGGCGGTGGGCGGCGCGTCGGTCGAGGGCGCGCTGGGCGAGATCGGCATGGGCGGCGACCCGGTGTCGCTGGTGCTGCTGCTGTTCACCTTCACCGGCATGGCGCTGGGCTGCTTCGTCGCCGTGCGGCTGTTGCACGCACGCGGGGCCGGGACGCTTTTCGGCCGCGCGCCGGTGGTGCTGCGCGATTTCGCGGTGGGCGCAGGCATCCTGGCGGGCGTGGCGATCGTGGGCGGCGTGCCGCTGTTGCTGAGCATCGACACCGATCCGGGCGTGGAGCTGCGCGTGTGGCTGGTCTTTCTGCCGATGGCGCTGGCCGGGCTGCTGGTGCAGACCGCGGCCGAGGAGCTGGTGTTCCGCGGCTACCTGCAACAGCAACTCGCCGCGCGCTTCGCCTCGCCGGTGGTGTGGATGCTGCTGCCGTCGGTGCTGTTCGGGCTGGTGCACTACGCCCCGGCCGAGATGGGGCCCAACACCTGGCACGTGGTGCTGGCGACGGGCGTGTTCGGGCTGGTGGCCGCCGATCTGACCGCGCGCAGCGGGTCGCTGGGGCTTGCCTGGGGGCTGCACTTTGCCAACAACGTCTTTGCGATCCTGTTCGTGACCATGGGCGGGTCGCTGGACGGGCTGGCGCTGTTCCGCCTGCCCTTCGGCCCCGACGACACCGAAGCGATGCGCCCGCTCATCTATGGTGACATCGCCGCGCTGGCGCTGACCTGGGGACTGTGCCGGCTGTGGCTGCGCGCACGCTGATTGCAATCGCGCGCGCGCGGCTCTATGTCGGCGCCAGCCTCGGCAGATGAGACCGCGATGAACTGGATCACCAATTACGTCCGCCCGACGATCAACTCGCTCTTCTCGCGCCGCGAGATGCCCGAGAACCTGTGGACCAAGTGCCCCGAATGCGGCACCATGCTGTTCCACCGCGAGCTGACCGAGAACCTGCAGGTCTGCACCAACTGCAACCACCATCTGCCGATCAGCCCGCGCGAACGCTTCGCGCATCTGTTCGACAACGGCATCTATACCGAAATCGCGGTGCCCGAGCCGCTGGCCGATCCGCTGCAGTTCCGCGACCAGAAGAAATACCCCGACCGCCTGCGCGGCGCGCAGAAGGCCACGAGCGAGCACGAAGCGATGCTGGTGGCCGAGGGCGAGATGCTGCGCACGCGGGTGATCGTGGCGGCGCAGGATTTCGGCTTCATGGCGGGCTCGATGGGCATGTTCGTGGGCAACGCCATCATCGCCGCGTGCGAACGCGCGGTCGAGCGCAAGCTGCCGCTGGTGCTGTTCGCCGCCGCCGGCGGCGCGCGGATGCAGGAGGGGATCCTGTCGCTGATGCAGATGCCGCGCACCACCGTGGCGATCGAGATGCTGCGCGAGGCCGGGTTGCCGTATGTGGTGGTGCTGACCCATCCGACCACGGGCGGCGTGACCGCGTCCTACGCCATGCTGGGCGACGTGCAGATCGCCGAGCCCGGCGCGCTGATCTGCTTTGCCGGGCCGCGCGTCATCGAACAGACCATCCGCGAAACGCTGCCCGAGGGATTCCAGCGCGCCGAATACCTGCTCGAGCACGGGATGCTTGACCGCGTCACCCCGCGACGGGCGATGCGCGACGAGCTGGTGACGATCCTGCGGATGCTGACCGGCCAGCCGCCGGCAGTTCATGGCGAGCTGCCCCGCCCTGCGCCTGCGGCGCCGATCGAGGCACCGCCCGAGGCTACCCCCGCCCCCGAAGGCGGGGCGCGATGACCGCGCCCGCGCAGCGCTCGGACGCGCTGCTGGAGCGGATGATGACCTTCCACCCCAAGATCATCGATCTGACGCTGGACCGCGTCTGGCGACTGCTGGGCGCGCTCGGCCACCCCGAACGGGCGCTGCCGCCGGTGGTTCACATCGCCGGAACCAACGGCAAGGGCTCGACGCTGGCGATGCTCCGCGCCGGGCTCGAGGCCGAGGGCGCGCGCGTGCACGCCTACACCTCGCCGCATCTGGCGCGGTTTCACGAACGCATCCGGCTTGCCGGGCAGCTGATCGACGAGGACGCGCTGTCGGCGGTGCTGGACGAGTGCCTTGCCGCCAACGGCACCGACCCGATCACCTATTTCGAGATCACCACCTGCGCCGCGCTGCTGGCGTTCTCGCGCACGCCTGCCGATGTCACGCTGCTCGAGGTCGGGCTGGGCGGGCGGCTTGATGCGACCAACGTGATCGACGCACCGGCGCTGTGCGTGATCACGCCGGTGAGCCTCGATCACCAGCAGTTCCTTGGCGAGACGGTGGCGCAGATCGCGGGCGAAAAGGCCGGTATCCTCAAGCGCGGGGTGCCCTGCGTGGTGGGGCCGCAGACCGACGACGCGCTCGCGGTGATCGAGGCGCGCGCCGCGCGGCTGGGCGCGCCGCTTCTGGTCCACAGCCAGCACTGGCACGCGACGACCGAGCGCGGGCGGCTGATCTTTCAGGACGAGACCGGGCTGCTGGACCTGCCGCTGCCGAACCTGCCGGGGCCCCACCAGATCGACAACGCCGGCGCCGCGCTGGCGGCGCTGCGCGCGCTGGGGCGGGGCGCGGTGGCGGCCGAGGCTGCGATCACCCGCGCCGACTGGCCCGCGCGGATGCAGCGGCTGCGCGACGGTCCGCTGGCCGAGGCCGCGCCGCAGGCCGAACTGTGGCTCGATGGCGGGCACAACCCCGCCGCCGGGCGGGCCATCGCGGCGACGCTCGCCGCCCTGCCCGCGCGGCCCACGCATCTGATCTGCGGGATGCTGAACACCAAGGACGTGGCGGGCTACATGCGCCCTTTGACAGGTGTCACCGCGACGCTGCACTCGGTCGACATTCCGGGCGAGGCCGCAACGCTGCCCGCGGCCGCCACCGCCGCCGCCGCGCGGGCCGAGGGGATCGCAGCGCACACCGCGCCCGATGTCGCCGCGGCGCTGGCAGCGATCACCGCGCAGGAGCCGCAGGCGCGGGTGGTGATCTGCGGCTCGCTCTATCTGGCCGGGGCGGTGCTGCGCGGGGCGGGCTGACCGGCCTCGTCAAGCTCGCGCGGGACCACGAAATCGACCACCCGCCCGCTGCCCGCGCGCAGGCTTGGCCAGTCGGCGGCGTCGAACTCGGCGACCAGCGTCGCGCCGGTGGGATAGCGCGCGAAATCGGGATGCGCGGGGCGCTGGCCCGGCAGCGCAGCGGCAAGATCGGCGATGCCGGGGTTGTGCGCGATCACCATCACTGTCGCCGCGTCGGCGGTGGCGAGGCAGCGGCGGATCTGCTCGGGCCCCGCGCAGTAGAGCGCGCTGAGAAAGCGGACCGGAACCTCGCGCGGCAAGGCGGGCGCGATCAGCGCCCATGTTTCGCGCGTGCGGCGCGCGTCGGAGACCAGCGCCAGATCGGGCACATGCCCCTGCGCGGCCAGCCACGCGCCCAGCCGCGGCGCAGCGCCCTGCCCGCGCTTGTTCAGGCTGCGCGCGTGGTCCCCGGCAAGCGGGTCGGTCCAGTCGGATTTGGCGTGGCGGGTGAGGATCAGGCGCAGGGTCACGGGGGCAATCCGCCTTGTTCTGTGGATATCGCGCCACATTGCCACAGGCGGGCGCGCGCGGGCAAGCGCCCTTGCACGGCACTGGCGCAATCCTGCGCGGGCCGAGGGGCACTGCCCGCAGGCTGCTCAGGACGCGGCGTGCGGCGGGGTGGCGCGGATCAGGCTGCCGGCGCCATGATCGGTGAACAGCTCCAGCAGGCAGGCATTGGGCGCGCGCCCGTCCAGGATCACCACCGCGCGCACGCCGCCCTCGATCGCCGCCAGCGCGGTTTCGGTCTTGGGGATCATCCCGCCCGCGATCACCCCGCGCGCGGTCAGGTCGCGCAGCTGATCGGGATGCAGCTGCGTGAGCACGGTGCCGCTTTCGTCCTTGACCCCCGCCACATCGGTCAGCAGCAGCAGCCGGTCGGCGCGCAGCGCCGCGGCGATGGCGCCCGCCGCGGTGTCACCGTTGATGTTGTAGCTCTGCCCCGACGCGTCCGCGCCCAGCGGAGCGATCACCGGGATCAGCCCGCCCGCGAACAGGTGCTGCAGCACGGCCGGGTCCACCGTCTCGGGGCGGCCCACGAAGCCCAGCTCGGGCGCATCGGGCGCGCAGGTGATCAGCCGCGCGTCCTTGCCCGACAGCCCGACCGCGCGGCCGCCCTGATCGTTGATTGCCTGCACGATGCGCTTGTTGACCGCGCCCGACAGCACCATCTCGACCACCTCCATGGTGGCGGCGTCGGTGACGCGCTTGCCGCGCACGAAGCTGGAGTCCACCCCCAGCCGCGAGAGCATCTGGTTGATCATCGGCCCGCCGCCATGCACCACCACCGGGTTCACGCCGACCTGCCGCATCAGCACCACATCGCGCGCGAAGCTGGCCATCGCCTCGGCGTCGCCCATGGCGTTGCCGCCGAACTTGATGACGACGATGGCGCCGGTGTAGCGCTGCAGATAGGGCAGCGCCTGCGAGAGGGTGGCGGCAGTGGCGAACCAGTCGGTATTCATGGCGGTCTGGGCTTTCATCGCGGGCTCCGGGGCATAAGCGGGCCTGCGCATAGCGCGATTTCGGCGCGGGGGGAAGCCTCAGGCCAGACACCTCAGGCCAGACGCCTCAAGCCAGACGCCTCAGGCCAGACGCCTCAGGCAACCCCGGCGATCACCGCACGCAGCGTGTCGATGCCCGCGCGCTTCTCGGACGAGGTCACCAGCAACTCGGGAAACGCCGCCGGGTGCCTGGCCAACGCGGCGCGGACCTGCGCCAGCGTCTCCTCCTGCGCGGCCGCGCCCAGCTTGTCGGCCTTGGTCAGCACCAGCTGGAAGGTGACGGCGGCACGGTCCAGAAGCTCCATCACCTCGTGATCCACGGGCTTGATGCCGTGGCGCATGTCCACCAGCACGAAGGCGCGGCGCAGGTTGGGCCGGCCCGACAGATAGGCCCGCATCAGCGCCTGCCATTTCTCGACCACCGGCACCGGCGCCTTGGCGAATCCGTAGCCCGGCAGGTCCACCAGATAATGGCTGGTGCCGAGGGTGAAGAAATTCACCTCCTGCGTGCGGCCGGGGGTGTTCGAGGTCCGCGCCAATGCGCGGCGCCCCGTGAGCGCGTTGATCAGGCTCGACTTGCCGACATTCGAGCGCCCGGCGAACGCGACCTCGGCGCGGTCGGCGGGGGGCAGCCCGTCCATCGCCACCACGCCCTTGAGGAAATCCACCTCGCCGGCGAACAGCTTGCGCCCTGCCTCGGCGGCCAGCGGCTCGGGCGGCGGGGTCAGGGGAAAGGGCAGCGTGCTCACGCCAGCACCGTGACCGCGTCGCCCGCGCGGATGGTGCCGCCCTGCGTGACCACGGCGTAGACGCCGAAATCGGTGTGGCCCTGCGCGGCTTCGATCGCGGCAAGCGTGTCGGCGTCGATGGCGCCGGTGGCGGGATTGGCCATGGTCGCGCGGCACCGGGTGATGGGCTCGGTCACGCGCAGCCGCGCGTCGCCGATGGCCAGCGTCCGGCCCACCAGATCGAACTCGGCCCAGGGGTCCAGCCCGTCGAGCCACAGGTTTCCGCGCCAGCGGCCCGGGTCCAGCGTCATGCCCATCCGCGCGCCGAGCGCGGCGTTGGTGGCCGTGTTCAGCAGCGACACGCTCTGGTAATCCGTGTCGGTGATGCCCCGCCCGACAGCGATCACCCGCGCGGGGCGGGCGCGGCCCTCGGGGACCAGCGGCGCGACCCAGTCGAGGAAGCGCGCGGCATCGTCCGCGTCATCGGGGCGGAACCGCAGCGCTGGACGGTCGGGGTGGGTCAGGGTGATGGCATGCGCCTCCGCATCCAGCGCCGCGTCGATGGCCTGCAACCCCGGCGCCTTGGCCCCGCGCGAGAAATTGGCGCTCGACGCCCAGCCGCCGGTCAGCTTTGCGGCCTCATGCGCCACCGCCCAGTGGCGATCCCAGGGCAGGCAGCGCCCTTCGGACAGCGTGACCTCGGCCAGCGCTTCGCGCCCATGCGCCTTGATCGGGTGGCGGAACAGCCGCGCCAGCCGCAGGCTCACTTGTCCTTCCCGCCCTTGGCCTCGGCCGGTTTCTGGCGCTTGAAGCTGGACAGGATGTTGCCCACCAGATCGGGTTTGTGCCCGTTCATCCGCATGATCGCGTATTGCTGCGAGAAGGTGATCACGTTGTTCGCGATCCAATACAGGATCAGCCCCGAGGCGAACCAGCCGAGGATGAACATGAACACCCACGGCATCCAGTTGAACACCGCCTGCTGGATGGGATCGGTGGGTGCGGGATTCAGCCGCATCTGGAACCACATCGACACGCCCAGAAAGATCGGCAGGATCCCGATGAAGATCAGCGACAGGAAGCTCTCGGGGTGCGGCGCGGCCCAGGGCAGCAGCCCGAAGAAGTTGAAGATCGAGGTCGGATCGGGCGCGGACAGGTCCTGGAACACCCCGAACCACGGCGCGTGCCGCAACTCCAGCGTGACGAAGATCACCTTGTAGAGCGAGAAGAAGATCGGGATCTGCAACAGGATCGGCAGACAGCCCGCGGCGGGGTTGACCTTCTTCTCCTTGTAGAGCGCCATCATCTCCTGCTGGAGCTTCTGGCGATCGTCGCCCGCGCGCTCCTTGATCTTCAACATCTCGGGCTGGAGTTCCTTCATCTTGGCCATGCTGACATAGGATTTCCACGCCAGCGGCAGCAGCAGCGCCTTGATCATCACCGTCAGCGTGATGATCGACCAGCCCATGTTGCCGATCAGCCCGTTGATGAAATAGAGCGTCGCGAAGATCGGCTTGGTCAGGAAGAAGAACCAGCCCCAGTCGATCGCGTCGATGAACCGGTCGATGCCGAGGGCGCGCTCATAGCCGCGGATGGTGCTCCACTCCTTGGCGCCGGCGAACAGCATGGTTGTCACTTCGTCGCGCTCTCCGGGACCCACGACGATGGTGGGCAGGTCGGCGCGCGTCTGGAACAGGTCGCGCGACGGGACATGCCGCGACACTGCCGTGAACGGCTGCCCCGGTTGCGGGACCAGCGCCGCCATCCAGTATTTGTCGGTGATCCCCAGCCAGCCGTTTTCGGTGACATCGATCACGCTGGCCGGCGTGCCCTCGCGGTCGCTGAAGCGGTTGTTGCGGACATTGCGGTAGCTGTCCTCGGTCAGTGTGCCGTCGGTGACCTTGATGATGCCTTCGTGCAGGATGAAGAAATTCTCCAGATCCGACGGCTCGCCATGCCGCGAGATCAGCCCGTAGGGCGCCAGCCGCGTGGTCGCATCGCCCGTGTTCTCGACCGATTGGGTGACCGAGAACATGTAGGCGTCATCGATCTCGAAGCGCTGCAGAAAGCGCAGCCCCTGTCCATTGTCCCATTCCAGCGTCACCGGCTGGCCGGTGGACAGAACGTCGCCCTCGACAACCTGCCACGGCGTGGCCGCGCCGGGCACCGCATCCCAGTCCAGATCGCGCCCCGGACGCCACCCGTAGAGGGCATAGAACGCCTCCGACCGTGTGTCGGGGCGCAGGAATTCGACAATATCCGAGTCCGGCGCGGTGGTTTCACGATAGCCGCGCAGCGACAGGTCGTCGATGCGGCCGCCGACGGGGTTGATCGATCCCTCCAGCAGCGGCGTGTCGATGGGGATGCGCGGCAGGGTCGGCGCGTCGGCGGTGTCGAGCCCGCCGCCCGGGGCGACATCGTCGATCGCGGCGGGCGCGTCCTGCTGTTCTTCCTGCGCGGCCTGCTGCACGGGAGGCTCGGGCGGCGGAAACATCCACATCCAGCCGACAAGGACCAGCAGGCTCAGCGCGAAGGCCAGCAAAAGATTACGGTTCTGTTCGTCCATGAGAGGGCGCCACCTGTCGCTTGCCGGGGTCGGAATTCTGCGGCTCAGGTTCAACAGGCTGCGTCTGCCAAGGTCAAGCCATTTTCCGGAAGCGGGCGATCAATTCGGCTTGGCGGCGTGCGCCCGCGGCGGCACCAGCGCCGCCCCCCCCCTGTGAGGGCGCCGCGCACGCGGGGACGGGTCGATGCCAGAGGTGCCCCGGCCTGCCAGCCGCGCAAACCGGCGCCGCGCAACGCACCTGACCGCCGGAAGATGGCGGACCCGAGCGCTGCCCCGCCAAGCTTGCCCCGCGCCCCGGCATCTGCCGGCCCCGCCCCGCGCTGAGCAGCACGGTTTGTCACGCTGCCCCGAGGGCGGGTCCGGCGCGCCGACCCGCCCGTCGATGGGCTGCTGCCCGGCGCGCCGAGGTGGGCCCGTGCGTCAGCGATGCTTTCTGTCGGAGCGTGACAGCGCCCCCTCCCCGGCCCGGGGCAGGACGTGGACCGTGCTCCGGCTGCGCGCTGACAGCCACTCGACCAGCGCGTCGATCGCCATCGGCCTGGCGAAACCGTAGCCCTGCAGAACCGGACAGCCCAGGTCACGGAGCGTGGCGGCCTCGGCGTCGGTTTCGACGCCCTCGGCGAGGGTGCCCAGCGACAGTTCCTGCGCCATGGACAGGATGGCGCAGACAAGACGCTGCTGCTCGCGGTCGGTGTCGATGTCGCGGATGAAGGAGCGGTCGATCTTCAGCCGGTCCACCGCAAACCGCCGGATATTGGCGATCGAGGCGTGCCCGGTGCCGAAATCGTCCAGATCCACCGCACAGCCCGCCTTGGCCAGTGCCTCGACATTGCGGATCATGACGGACTCATGCTGGTCGGCGACCACGGATTCGAGGATTTCGACCACCAGCCGCGACGGGGCGATGCCGCGTGCCTCGAGATCCCAGATCACGGTGTCGGCCAGCGTGTCGCAGCGCAGCTCCTCGGCGGACAGGTTGATCGCGATTTCGGGCAGCGACACCCCCGCCGCGTCGACGCGCGCCAGCGCATCGAGCGCCTGCCCCAGCATCCGCCGCGTCAACTGCTCCGACAGTCCGAGGCGATGCAGCGCGGGCAGAAAGGCATCGGGCGGGACCACGGAGTCGCCGCGCGTCCAGCGGACCAGCGCCTCGGCGCCTGCAACGGCGCCGGTGCGCGCGCAGATCTGCGGCTGGAACACCGCATGAATGGCGCCGCTGTCAAGCGCTGAGCGGATGTCATCGTCGCCCGCGCCCAGGGATGCCGGGCGCGCCGCGGCCAACAGATCGTCGGCGTGGCGCACCGCGCCGGGTCCCTGCGCCAGCGCGGTTTCGGCAGCCGCGGCGGCCGCGTTCACCAGCGCGTCCGCGCAGCCCGTCCCGCGCGAGGCCGCGGCGTCGCAGATGCCCACCGACACCGATGGACGCAAGGTCAGCGCCGCCACCGACAACGGCGCGGCGACCGCGGCCTGGAGGCGTTCGGCGACACGCGCCAACGCCGTTGTATCCTGGCCGGGCGCCGGCGCCAGCAGCACCCCCCATTCCGCCGAATCGAGCCGCGCAACCCCGCCGCTGGTGCGCGTCGCCTCCTGCAGGCGGTGGCCGATGCGATGGATCAGCTCCTCGAACGCGAGGCTTCCCAGCATGCGCGACAGCTCCGGCGCCCCGTCCAGCCGGACAACGAGCACCCCCATGCCTGCGCCGTCATCGCGCCCCAGACCCGTTGCCAGATCGGCCACGAGATCATTGCGCAACGCCAGCGCCTTGCCCGCGCGGGCCGCGGCGAGCCGCGCGAACGGACCGCGCCGGGACACGCGCAGTGCCGCCGCCAGAGCAAGCAGACCGACCGCCAGAGCCCCCGGCACGCCCGCCAGCACCCAGCCCAGCGGTGCACCGACACTCGCGAGCGCGACGATCAGGACCCGCCGCCCGCCATGTCCCAACTCCTGCCAAATCGCAATTCTCATCCGCGCCAGCCTGCTGCGATGCGGTCACGGGTGCCGCCGGACCTCGATGTCGCAGCAAAGCCTGACGAATTGCTTAAGGCGGTGCCAGATGGCTCGAATTTTAGGTTTGTCTTTTGCCGGAGCCGTCGCCGGGGCCGTCGCCGTCGCCGGAGCCGTCGCCCGAGGCCCGGTCCGACCCATGCGCGCGGGCCTGCGCGGTGCTTGGATCGCCGCGCTGGGGCGGCACCGGGTCATACCCGCAATCCCCCCACGGGTGGCAACGCAGGATGCGGCGCAGCGTCAGCCAGCCCCCGCGCAGCGCGCCGTGCCGCTCGAGCGCTTCGAGCGCGTAGACCGAGCATGTCGGCTGGAAGCGACAGTTGTGTCCGACCCACGGGCTGAATGTCACGCGATAGAGCCGCACCGGAAGCGACAGGATCCATGCTGCGGGGCTCATCACTGCGCCCCGCCATCAGCGCGGTGCACCGACGCGAGCGCGCGCTCGAGGTCATCGACCAACGCGCTGAAGGGGCGCCGCACGGTCACCGCGGGGCGCCCGACCAGGACGTAATCCCATCCCGCACGCCCGGCGCCGGGCAGAACCGCCCGCGCAACCGCGCGCAAGCGCCGCTTTGCCCGGTTGCGCGTGACGGCATTCCCAAGCTTGCGCGAGCAGGTAAACCCCACGCGGACGCAGGACGCCTCGCCCCTGGGCGCCGCCTGGAGCAGGAACCCCGGAACGGCCTTGCGCCGCGCACGGGCAAGACGCAGAAAGTCGCGCCGGGTCTTGAGCGTCTCGAGCGGGACCCGCTCGGCGTCCGGGGCTGCGCGCAAGCTGTGCTCAGGCCGACAGTTTCTTGCGGCCGAGCGCGCGGCGGGCATTGATGATCTTGCGGCCGGCCTTGGTGGCCATGCGCGCGCGGAACCCGTGGCGGCGCTTGCGCACCAGGTTGCTGGGCTGGAATGTGCGTTTCATGGTCGTCGTCCTGTGGCTTTGCCCCGGCCCGGCTCCGCGTGGTGCGGGACCAAGGTGCCGTGGCGCATGTGTCTGATCAGGCGCGTGCCTTAGCGGGCAGGGGCAGGCGAGTCAATCGCACCGGCGCGTTTTCTGCAAGCGCGCAGCGCCGGTCGGCTGGACGCGGCCCGGCGCGATGCTCTGGACGCGGCCCGGCGCGATGCTCTGGACGCGGCCCGGCGCGATGCTATCTTGACCGCGACGACGACGGCACCGGGAGAGCGCGCAATGGACGACCTGACCGACGATCTCGGCGAACGGCTGCTGGAAGCGGTGCTGGCACATGTGCCCTTCGACGGCTGGACAGAGCCCGCGTTTCGCGCCGCCATCGCCGATCTGGGCGTCAGCCGGGCCGCGGCGCGCGCCGCGGCCCCGCGCGGGGCGCTGGATCTGGCGGTGGCATGGCATCGCCGCGGCGACGCGGCGCTGCGCGAGGCGCTGAGCGCCGACGATCTGGCCACGCTGCGCATCCGCGACCGCGTGGCCAAGGCCGTGCGCATGCGGATCGAGATCGCGGGCGACCGCGAGGTCCTGCGCCGCAGCGTCACGCTGTTTGCGCTTCCGCATCTGACGCCCGAGGGCACGCGCCTGATCTGGGAGACCGCCGACACGATCTGGACCGCGCTGGGCGACACGTCGGATGATCTGAACTGGTACACCAAGCGCACGATCCTGTCGGGGGTGTATTCATCGACGGTGCTGTACTGGCTCGGGGACAGCAGCCCCGACAGCGCCGACACCTGGGCCTTTCTGGACCGCCGCATCGACGGCGTGATGCAGTTCGAGCGGGTGAAGGCCGCAGCCAATCGCAACCCGGTGTTCAAGACCATGTTCGCCGGGCCGATCTGGCTGGCGGGCCGTGTGCGCGCGCCGCGCGCCCGCGCGCAGGATGACCTGCCCGGCCGCTGGGCGCCTCAGCCGCCTGCCCCGGCGGACGTCGACCCGCAGGGTTGACGTGCGCGCGCGCCCGCCGCAGGGTGCGCCCGCGCAAGCGACAGCAGCAGGAGGCCGTCCGCATGGCCGTGGGCAGCGACATCGTTACATGGTACGAGGGCACGTGGCACCGCGGCAATGCGCCGATCATCGGCGCCGCCGATCACGCCGCGTGGCTGGGCAGCACCGTTTTCGACGGCGCGCGCCAGTTTGACGGGGTGCGCCCGGATCTGGACCTGCACAGCGCGCGCATCATCCGCTCGGCCCGCGCGATGGCGATGACGCCGCCGGTTGACGCCGATACCGTGCAGGGGCTGCTCGAGGAAGGCTGCCGCCAGTTCGCCCCCGGTGCCGCGCTCTACCTGCGCCCGATGATGTGGTCGCGCGAAAGCGCGCCGGGCATCATCGACGCGGTGCCCGACAGCACCGGCTTTGCCATCTGCATCGAGGCGCTGGCGATGCCCGAGCCGGGTGGCTTCTCGCTCACCGTCTCGCCCTTTCGTCGGCCGCGCCCCGACATGGCGATGACCGAGGCCAAGGCCGGCGCGCTCTATGCCAACAACGCGCGGATCATGGCCGACGCGCGGGCGCGCGGGTTCTCCAACGCGCTGTCGCTGGACCACGAAGGCAACGTGGCGGAAACCGCGTCCACCAACGTGTTCATGGTCCGCGACGGGGTGGTGTTCACCCCGGTTCCCAACGGCACCTTCCTTGACGGGATCACCCGCCAGCGCATGATCGCGCTGCTGCGCGCCGACGGGGTCGAGGTCGTCGAGGCGACGCTCACGCTCGATGATTTCGACACGGCCGAGGAAATCTTCGTCACCGGCAACATCGCCAAGGTGATGCCGGTCGAGCGTTACCTCGACCGGCGGCTGGGCACCGGGCCGATGGGGCAGCGGGCGCGCGCGCTCTACTGGGATTATGCGCACTCGGCGCCGGTGACCGCCTGAGGCAAGCACCGCGAGACCGCCGCGACAAGGCTTCGTGAAGGCGCTTGACCCGCCGTTGACGATCGGCGCAATCTTGCCGATACCGGGTGCGGAAGCTTGTCGACATCGGCATACACACCCCGCCGCACCGAAACGAACGAGGTCGACATGAAACAGCGGCTTGTCCCGGCATCCGCCCTG